>NZ_CAUVXP010000087.1:0-1877 GCF_963555955.1 Protofrankia sp. Cas3 | reverse complement strand
AACTGGGTCGGGTCGGTGGGGTGGGCGACCGGCCCCGACGGCCGGCTACTACTCGCCTCCGGCAGCGCCGCCACGGTGCGGATCTGGGATCCGCACACCGGCCACCTCCTGCACACCCTGACCGGCCACACCAGCTTGGTCGAATCGGTGGGGTGGGCGACCGGCCCCGACGGCCGGCTGCTACTCGCCTCAGGCAGCGACGACGACACGGTGCGGATCTGGGATCCGCACACCGGCCACACCCTGCACACCCTCACCGGCCACACCAGCACGGTCCGGTCGGTGGGGTGGGCGACCGGCCCCGACGGCCGGCTGCTACTCGCCTCAGGCAGCGACGACGACACGGTGCGGATCTGGGATCCGTACACCGGCCACCTCCTGCACACCCTCACCGGCCACACCGGCGAGGTCTGGTCGGTGGGGTGGGCGACCAGCCCCGACGGCCGGCTGCTACTCGCCTCAGGCGGCTACGACGCCACGGTGCGAATCTGGACGGTGACCCTCCCGCCACAGTCGGACACCGCCGCCACGGCCGATCCGGATCCGCCACGGTGGCACACCGCCGCCACCGGACTGCTCCAACTCGGCGCGGGGGGACTATGGCCACCACTGTCCCTCGTCCACGACCTGATAGCCCTCACCAGCCACACCGGCGACACGACCAGCACGGACAACCCGGACCGGGCGCTGTACGACCCCCGACTACACACACTGGCCGACCATCCCGGGATCCACCGCCTGCGCGCGCTGGCCTGGCCGCCGTCCGCCCGAGTCGGGTTCGCCGCCCTACTCACCGCCGACCTACCCCCCAACCCCGCCTACACACCCCCACCGGGCAGCACCCCCACCGGCCAACGCGACCTGCTACACACCGCCCTGCACAGCCCGACCACCCATCCGACACCCCCACCGGTCAACCCCGACCGACTCCACACCGCCGCCGACCACCTCACCGGCCGGCTCACCGCCCTGCTCACCATCGTCGGACCCGACGCGATCACCACCGACCCCACCCTGCCGCTACGGCTCCGCGACCGCGCCCCGACCATGCCCCCCCTGACCGGCACACACCTCACCCTGCTCGCCGACGCCACCGCCACCCTGACCACCAGCAGCCACCGTGACCACGCCGCCACCGCCATCCACAACCCCGGCAGCGCCGGCATCACCCACCACGGCACGATCAGCAACCTGCTGCCGTCCCAACTCGCCCTCCCCGCCGACGCTTTCAGCCTGCGCCTCGCCCGCGGCGACCTCCTCTACCGACTCCACACCGCCACCCCCACATCCCCACCCCAACCCGTCACGATCATCCTCGACACCACCCCACCCACGTTCGGACCCGTCGAAACCGTCCTCCGCCTGACCGCACACCTGCTCACCGTCACCCTCTGGCGCACCGGCCAGCACCCCACCCTCATCACCCTCGACCAACCCGGCCTCCCCCGCCCCCTCAGCAACCCCGCAGACCTGACCACCCTCTGGACCAGCCGCACCCTGCACCCCCCCAACCTGCACACCGCGCTGCGCACCGCCAGCCACACCCCTCACCCCACCACCGTGATCCTCACCCACCACCACCTCGCCCACGACCACCCCGTCCACCCCGGACCCCACCTGCGACTCCTGACCACCCACCCCCCCGACACCCCACCCCCCAACCCGGGCACCACCCACACATCCCGCACCGCCACCGCCACCGCAGACGGCCGGTACCACCGCCACCTCCCACCCCACCCCGACGCGGCCACCCTCACCGACGCCATCCACGCCCTACTCACCCCGACCGCCGACAACCAGACCTGAAGCGATCCCGAGCGGGTCGAGTGGGCCGCCCACCGGCAGGCGCTGGCCCAGGCCGGCAGCAGCCTGACCGT
>NZ_CAUVXP010000086.1:21400-26559 GCF_963555955.1 Protofrankia sp. Cas3 | reverse complement strand
GAGCTCTAACTCGTGAATTTGCTTATCAAGAGATGTGAGACGTCCGCAGCCTATTCCGAACGTGTGAGGGATCGGGCTCAAGTAGGCAGGGAGATTACCGTGCTCTAAACTCGCCGGTATGCGGCGATAATGAGGGTGAGCCTCGAGGCCACGGAGCGCGTACGCCGGGTCGCTGTCGAGGACTTCGGGGGTGTCGGCATCGATGAGACCGTGCGCCGGTTGCCTGATGAGCACTGGCAGCTCAAGGCCGTGGCCGCGATGGACCGCTTCCGCACGCAGGACTCTGAAGGCTGGGCCGAGTACGTGGCCGAGGAGGAGTGGAGCGCAGTTGCCGAGATCGCCCACACTCTTGCGACGCGGCACTCGCGGTGGCCCCGCCGAGTGTGCCGCTGGGTGACGTTGCCGCGCACGAGCAGCCCTTGATGTATTCCTATATGGGAATATTATGTCCTTGTGGCGCGGGCGGCGACGACAACGGATGCGTTCAACGCGGTGGCCGAGCCCCGGCGGCGGCAGATCCTGAACGTCCTTGCCGGCGGGGAGCGCCCCGTGAACGACCTCGTCACGCTCCTCGGCCTGGCTCAGTCGCAGGTGTCCAAGCACCTGAAGGTCCTTCGCGAGGTTGGCCTGGTTGACGTTCGTGATGAAGGGCGCCAGCGGATGTACCGGCTCAACGGCCACGCGCTGAAGCCCATCCACGACTGGGTGAAGCAGTATGAACAGTCGTGGAACGAGCGGTTCGACGCACTGGACGTGGTACTGGACGAACTCACAGGGAAGGAGCAGGGAGACGGTGGCAGTGACGAGTAGCGGTACAGCGGTGGTGACGCTTCCGACGGATACGCAGATCCTGATCACGCGGGAGTTCGACGCACCCAGGCATCTGGTCTACCAGGCGTGGACGACCCCAGCGCTCGTCAAGCGTTGGTGGGCAGCTGACAGGGGTGAGGTCACGGTGGCCGACATCGACCTGAGGGTCGGTGGGTCGTGGCGCTGGGTGATGGTGACCAACGGCGGGTTCCAGGTCGCGTTCCACGGTGAGTACAGGGAGATCATCCCCAACGAGCGCATCGTCTCGACCGAGGTCTACGAGGGCGTGCCCGAAGCGGAAGCGGTGACCACGATGACGTTCACCGAACAGGACGGACGCACAACCCTCACGCTCCTGGTGCAGCATAAGACCCAGGAACATCGTGACGGCCACATCAACTCGGGCATGGAAAGCGGCATGCAGACGGCGATGGATCTGCTTGAGCAGGTCGCAGTCTCGCTCATCTAGTTTCATTCATGTAGGGCCTGTCCGGTGGATGTCGGGTACGCACGCAGCACGAGCGGATCATGCTGACCCGTAACGGTGAGGACGATGACGCACGTACCGTCCACATTCTCGAGGTCGACCACCGCGCGGACATTTACCGGACCCGCTGACGCGAGCCGATGAGAACGTGTTCCACCCGCCCTGGTTACCGCCGTTGGTGAGCACTTTGGTGCTGTGGCCGGCGCCTGCGGTGGCCGATCGTCCCTGACCCGCGGATGCCGTCGGGGCCGCAGACGGGACAGGTCGGGTCGCTGTCGGCGGACAGGTTGGTCAGTCGTGGCTGGACGAGGTCGAGCAGGATCTGCTGCGCTGTGGTCCGCCACGGGGTGAGGCTGTTGACGAGCTCCCCGAGAGCGAGTGCAACGACGGCCTGGTTGAGGAACAGCACGCTGGCAGCCGGTCCGGGTGACGATCCCGCCGGTGTGGATGCGGATACTGCGGATACCGCCGGCATGGCGCGGCCGCCGCTTTCATATCCTGCCGCCCGGCGGGCGGCGCGGGTGAGCGGATCCTGTTCGCGGGCGGCCAGCACCGGATCGTAGCCGTTCTGGCAGCGCAGGCATGGCCCGTCCGGTCGGACGACGGCGACCCGGCCGCCGACCTCCAGGTCAGCCCCGGGGGCGCTGCGGCTCAGTTCCACCCCGATATCGAGGTAGAGCCGTCCGTACTGGACCGCGAGCCGGTTGATGGCCCATCTCGGCGCGTGGCCGTCGACCGCGCCGATGAGAATGTCGGCGCTGCTCAGGGCGCGCCAGACGGCGGGGTCGAGGACGCTGCCACGGATCGGGGTGACCGCAACGTCGGGGTTGATCGCGCGCGCCAGGCGACTGGCCACGTCCACCTTGTGCGTCGCGTGCCGCGCATCCGCCGGGGTGGCACCGACGAGCCGGGCCAGGTTGGATGTCTCCACCCGGTCAGGGTCGACGAGGAGGAGACGTCCGACGCCGAGGTGGGCCAGGCCCTGCACGACGAGGGAGCCGGCTCCGCCCACACCGATGACACCCACGGTCAGCCGTCCGAGCCGATGTTGGGTGTCGGCTCCGAACGCCCGGATCTGCCGGTCATAGCGATCGTCCCGGTCGTGGTCGGGTCGATCATGCCGGTTGCCTCGGACGGGCTCCGGCCGCCGTCGGGTCATGGTCAGCCTCCTGCGCTCTCGTCGCGCTGTGCAAGCAATGCGCGTGCGGCGGATGAGATGTCCAGTGGCGTGAGACGGCCGGTGCGAGGGTTGAACCACAGTCCGTCGACCCCGGTGCGGGTGAGCACGAGGGAGGCGGCGACCACCGGCGGCCGGGCGGGGATCGTGGCGTGAAACTCCCGGTGGGTTTCCATCGCGTTGGCACGGTCGGCGCCGGAGAACGCCGCGGGCGCCGAGGTACCCGGATGGCTGTGCACGTCGATGAGGGACAGCGCGTGCTCGTAGCAGGTGCGCAGCACGGTCCGGCTGATGTCAGTGGCCACCTCGACGCGGGTGGGGCTTTGCACGGTCAGGGCGGCATCGGGCAGCAGCAGGGCGTGTCGAGCTCGAACGGTGATGATGCGGCGTCCCCATCGGTCGCCGGTAGTCTCGGCCCGGCCGAGGAGGTAGGCGAACTGTTCCAGATCGCTGCCGAGGAGATGGGCGGCCAGCTCCGTCCCTATGGCGTCGGCGATGACGAGCCGGCACCGATCGGCCTGAGGTCTTCGATCGTCCGGTAATCGCTTTTCCGGCGGTGGGTTTCGGTTCCCGGCCATTGTTCAGTCCGCTGTGCCGAGGTAGGTGCGGATTGCCTCGACGAAGGTGAGCAGCGAGTCGAGGCGGGGATTCCACCGGCGGTACGGATCCTCCAGGCAATACCAGACGTAGCCCAGATCGGCGTAGGGATTGTTGAAGCCGTGGAAGTAGTGGCCGGGGTCGACGAGACCACCGAGACCACCGAGACCGCTGTGGTCGTGCCGTTGCAGGCGGGAGCCGAGGAAGAAGCCGTCCGGGGCGGATTCGGGGTAGGTGACCGGGACGACGACGAGCACGGTGGTGCGGGTCGGCTCCCATCCAGCCGGCAGCCGGAATTCGGGGACGATGATCCACGAATCGTCGTCGGCGATACGGAGCCCCGGGTACGCCCCGGCGAGCTGGGCCGCTTCGAGCCGGATTCGGCGGCGCAGTGGGTTCATCGGCGTGGGTCGTGCACGTCGTCGGCTCCGTCGCTGGCTCCGTCGCTGGCTCCGTCGGCGTCCGCGTCCGCGTCGGCGTCGGTCCGGCTGCCGACCGGGTCGGTGGCCCTCGGGTGAGTCCCGGGCGCAGCCTTGGAGTGCCGGGCATGGTGGGCGAAGACGTCCCCGTCGGCGACGCGGACCCGCTGGCTGTCACCGACGATGGTGTTGCGATCGGTGTCCTGCCGGATGAGTACCCGGTTGTCGTCGACACCCGCGGCTGCCTTGATGTCGGCGCCGGTCATCTCGTCGGCGATGACGGGGACGTCGATTCCGTTGATACGGATGGTGCGGGCCATCGGTCCCTCCGTTTCTCGTGTGGTCACGAGGTGCAGACGGACGCGGGCGGACTCAGGCGGAGTTCCGTCCTCGGGTGGGTGTTCACCATGGTGTGGCTGCGGTCGCGATCCGGTTGAGCAGTCTCGCGACGAGTTCGGCGTTGACGCGGGCCGGTCCGTTGGGCGTGACCGTCGCCAGGCCGGTACCGAAGCCGATCAGCAGGACCGCGGTCCAGCGGACCAGGTCGCGAACGCGGCGGCGCAGACGCACCCGGCGCCGTGGGGGTCGCGTCCGGTAACGAGGGGACGGGCGTCGTGGATGGCGGGTCTGTCTGCGTCGCGGGGAACGTCGCCGTCGGCGGCGGACCCCCGGTGGGCCGATGGGGAATCGGGATGATCCGGCTCGGGGGGTGCTGGCATCCGGGAGGGGGAGAATAATGGAGTTGTGCGCGTCTGTCATGGGGCCGGGGTCGGGGTTGGAGCCCGGGTCGGGGACGGCGACGCCTCGGTTGTCGAACCGGAGTCGCGGCGGGATCACCATCAGCTCTTACTCCCGTGGCATGGTCGCGTGCCTCTACCGGAGGGTCATCGGTACCCGGATACGGACGGACCGGTCCACGGTCCGAAGAGATCATCTACCACAACCTCCGACACGCCGAAGAACCCGGGAGGTTGTGGTGGGAGATCAATATGTATTGTGACCTGGAACGATACGACATCTATAGATCATGTCTTCATGATCCGAAGGATCTTCGGATGGAGGTTCTGGTATGATCTTGTATCGTCGCAGCTCGGAGCGTGTACAATTCGGACAGCGGTCGCAGTAATCTACAAATCCGAGTCGGATTGAAACATGTTGCCCCCCAGTACCTTGGCGAGGGCCGGCACGTCGCAGTAATCTACAAATCCGAGTCGGATTGAAACAGTCGGTGCCATTCTTTGTAGAACAGGACTGTTCGTCGCAGTAATCTACAAATCCGAGTCGGATTGAAACAGCACCAGTCGATCAACACGGAGTGACCCAGGCGTCGCAGTAATCTACAAATCCGAGTCGGATTGAAACGTGCGTGTACACGTACCGGTCGAGGTTGGCGTCGTCGCAGTAATCTACAAATCCGAGTCGGATTGAAACTTGGTTATTTCGGCATTAACAACATCGGAAATGGTCGCAGTAATCTACAAATCCGAGTCGGATTGAAACCTGCCACGACGCGTGACTTCTGCTTGGGCGAGTGTCGCAGTGATCTACAAATCCGAGTCGGATTGAAACAAGTCGCCCTTGATGGTACTGCTGCCGGCGTTCGTCGCAGTGATCTACAAATCCGAGTCGGATTGAAACCGAAGCTGTCGGCGAAGGCGTCGTGCTCGGC
>NZ_CAUVXP010000086.1:3885-21055 GCF_963555955.1 Protofrankia sp. Cas3 | reverse complement strand
CCCGTCGGGTGTCGCCTCCCTTTCCGTGGATCAAGTCGCAGTGATCTACAAATCCGAGTCGGATTGAAACCTCTCGTGGTGGTCCGCCTCCTCCCAGGCGAGTCGCAGTGATCTACAAATCCGAGTCGGATTGAAACGTGGGGGTCCACACCGGCGACGACGGGGGTGGGTCGCAGTGATCTACAAATCCGAGTCGGATTGAAACGAGGAAGAGCTTCTCCAGCTCTTCCTCGGGTGGTCGCAGTGATCTACAAATCCGAGTCGGATTGAAACCTAGGGTGTGCTGTCAATCTCACAGAATCCGGCGTCGCAGTGATCTACAAATCCGAGTCGGATTGAAACGCCTCGTCGCCCGTGAAGACAATCTCGGCCTCGGTCGCAGTGATCTACAAATCCGAGTCGGATTGAAACTATATCCTGACATGTGGATGTTCCTCCCAGATGGTCGCAGTGATTTACAGATCCGAGTCGGATTGAAACGCATCTACAACATCTGAAAGAACATTCATTTGTCGCAGTGATCTACAAATCCGAGTCGGATTGAAACTCCATGGACAGATCCTCTCCTCTCACTGCTCAATGGGTCGCAGCGATCTACAAATCCGAGTCGGATTGAAACAAGTACGGGGCCAACTTAAATGTCTGCTCAAGTCGTCGCAGCGATCTACAAATCCGAGTCAGATTGAAACCTGGCCAGGACGTCCACGGCCTCGTTGGTCGGTCGCAGCGATCTACAAATCCGAGTCGGATTGAAACTCGCACGCGACTTTCAGCACCGCCCGCTCGAGCCCGGTCGCAGCGATCTACAAATCCGAGTCGGATTGAAACAAAGCTCCGCAACGTCCTCGGCCAACCTCGTCTGGTCGCAGTGATCTACAAATCCGAGTCGGATTGAAACTGCGCAGCGTGTTACGGCTTGAGGCCGCCTTAAGTCCCCGCGATCTACAAATCCGAGTCGGATTGAAACAAGCGGCAGGAAAACCGCGCCGCCGCACCTAGGGTCGTCCCCGCGATCTACAAATCCGAGTCGGATTGAAACTCGAGCGCGTCGCACCAGTTCTGCTTGGCGAGTCGCAGTGATCTACAAATCCGAGTCGGATTGAAACGCGGCCTGCACGTAGTTGCCCGAGGCGATCAGGGTTGCAGCGATCTACAAATCCGAGTCGGATTGAAACGTCCTCGATCTCGCAGACCAGGCCGCTCAGCTGTCGCAGCGATCTACAAATCCGAGTCGGATTGAAACTCCAGCGCAGGTCCTCCTCTCATCAGATGTCGATGTAGTCGCAGTGATCTACAAATCCGAGTCGGATTGAAACTTCGGCCACGACCCAAGCCGCGAGCGCGCCGCGGTGTCGCAGTGATCTACAAATCCGAGTCGGATTGAAACTGTACCACTGCCTCCAAACGATGTGAATCCGGTGTTGTAAGAACAGCACGGGATTCACATCGTTCACGGCGGTCCCCGCGATCTACAAATCCGAGTCGGATTGAAACCGGCGCGCTGCTGGCCGTGTCGCTCTGCTGGGTGTCGCAGGGCATGAAATTTCCGAGTCTGCGTGGGTGGTACGGGGGCGTAGGTGGTTTCGGTCGTCATAGCGACCGAAATTGCCTACCGCACTGGCTCGCATCGGCTTGCCTTAGGTGGAAAAGGCTGCGGGAGTGACCGTTCCTACCTACGGGGTCGGGTGCTCGGCAGACTCCAGGTCGACACCACCGTCGCAGGGTGGGGACTTTCCGAGTCGGGTTGAGGTGGAGGGGGTAGGTTCGGTGGGAGCTGCGGCCGTCCTGGTGGTGGTGACCGGCATCGGATCCGATGGATGATCGGCGCGAGTTTGTTGTTCGGTACGTTTTTTGGCCGGATAGGCGTGCGTAGCGACAAACTCGCGCCGATCTTGGCTGATGTCCGGTCGGATAGGCGGGCTGCCGACGGCTCGGGGTCGATGGGTACTCTGGTGACCGGTTTCTGCGGGGGTGGTCACTGTGCGGGTGTTCGTTCATGTTCTCGGGGCGTCCGATCTCGGGGTGGACAGTCAGGCTCGATTTCGTTCCGGAAACGCGGGTACGGTCGCTGGCCCCACCCAGGCGGAGAGGGTTGCCAGGCTGTGCGCGGCTATCGATGCCCGGGATGAGGACACTGTCCGGACGCTGCTGACGACACCCGTTGCGGATTCCCAGCGGCGATGGGAGAAGGTGCCGCTGGAGATCATGCTCGAGGCGGCGGTGCCCGGAGACCGGCTGCTGCTGGTCGCGACGGATACCGGGAATCCGACGGGTCGGGATACCGCAGGGCTGGCCGAGGCGATCGAACGGGCGCTCAGCCTGGTTCCCGACCTCTACGTGCCCGCCCGCAACCCGGAGATCGACCCGGAGATCGACCCGGAGATCGACGTGGAGATCGACGTGGAGATCGACGTGGAGCGGATCGTTGCCGACGGGCCGACGCTGCTGGTCGGGCGCCGCGTGCTCCAGGATTGGCTTGCGGCCCATCGTGAGGTGGACGGCATCGTCACCGGTATCGGCACCGGACCCACCGGCCTGACGATCGGTTGTCTGATGGCCGCGCTCGCGGACGGTCGATCGGTCGACGTTCGACCGATCCAGGAGCCCGCTCACGGCAGGCTTGTCGACCTGCATGTCGAGGACGACCCGGCGCCGTGGCTGGCGCGGCGGCGGATGTTCGGTGCGCTCGCCGCTCACGTCGGCGATGGCTGTCCGCGTACGCGTGACCTGCTGCGCATGCTCGATGCCCGGCAGCGTCTCGATGTTGAGAACTTCGCGAAACTTGCGTCCCGCTACGGGATCGACCCCAACAGTGAGCTCGCAGTCACGGAGCCGGTGGCCCTGGAGAACGCCTACTTCGACCGCCTGGTCCGCCGTGAGGTGCAGGCGGTCATGCTCGGTCGGGCCTGGTTGCTGAGCGAGTACAACGCACGGCGACGTCCGGACGACCCGATCATCAAAGATAGGAACAGGCGTAACCCCGACGAGACGGAAACCCTGGGACCGTTCATCGAGCGGGTTGCCGAGCGGCGTCCCCATGGTGAAGCCGCGGCTTTCCTCGTCCAGCGCAGATGGATCAACCAGTTCGCCACGGGCAAAAGTCACGGCCTGCGGATCCCGGATCGTCGCTATCTCGTTCATGCGGCCCGTTCGGCGGGTCACGTCGATCAGCGTGACCCGCGCCGAACCGAGGCCCTGTTTGCCGAGATGCCCGGTCTGCGCAGCGTTCCCGACCTGTTCCGGTGGTCGTCCGCAGCATCCGGCGAGGTGCTTGTGGTCTATTGCGTCGGCTGGCAGGAGGAACGTGACGGTCGACGTCCATTCGCCGATGCCGTGTGTGACGCGGGCACGTTGCGGTCCCTGACCGATCTCATCGACCCGCGGCCGGCGAACGCCGCCGAACAGCCACCGCACGACAATCAGTTCCGGGCGCGGCTGCGGTTCCGGCTCGTCGCGAGCGGACAGACACTCGACCTCGCCCGCGGTTCGGCGGCCTACATCGCGGCCAGGCTCGCCGCGGCGAATCCGCCGGGTGGCCCGGGTGGCCCGGGTGGCCTGGACGACCCGGGCGCGCTGGAGCCGGTCGTTGTACCGATGGATATCGCCGGCGTCCGCAAGGCTGTCGCGTCGTCACTGCTCACCGTGCCGGGGGTCGCCGATGTGGAGGCCGTCGTCGTGCTGGCCGGCCCTGGAGCGAATGCGATGAACGCCGGTCTGCTGCTCGCGGGCACCGATGTCGCGACCGCGGTGGGCTGCCCGGTCTACGTCGGTGCGATGGTCGAGGCCGGCGGCGGGGGGACCCGCGTCGAGATCGACGGCGGCCAGGTCGCCGCGTTGCCCGGCTACCCGGACGTCCTCGCCCGGGTAGCACTGGAGCATCTGGCCAACCTGGAGCTCACCGCGGCTGCGGACACCCTGCGTCGAGGTGGTCAGCGGCTTGAACCCCTCGCGGCGCGCGCGGAGGAGATCCGGGACGTCTTCATCGGAGGTTTTCCCGGCACCGGCACCGGCACCGGCACCGGCACTGTCGCCGAGCAACGGGCGGAGGTCGCCCGCCGCATTGAGCTGATCAAGATTCTGACCAGGGAACGCGCTGGCGGCGGACGTCGAAACGCCGGAAACAGGCCCGCAGGACGGTCGGCTGCCGGCCGTACCGCCGTCGACGACTGGCACGCTCTGCACCTGGCCATGACGGTGGCCGACCGGGTCCTTGGGAAGGCGTGGCGCACGCACGAATTGCGGGTCAGCAGGCTCGCCTATGCGATCCGTTCGGACGCGGTCACCGCGCACGGTCCGGAAGCGCAGACGTTCGCGGCCGCATTGGACAAACGTCAGCAGGAACCTCAGCACCGGATACCCGGTATCAGAATCCGGACGTGCGCGGAGCTGCTGTCACACGTCCAGCTGGAAATTGATCCGGTGCCTGGGCCGGATCGCGGCTCGCTCCGCGACGCCTACAAGAACCTGACCGACCGGGTCCGCCGCTGGGCCGAGCCTGTGCCTGTGCCTGTCCATGAGTCTGGGTCTGAGGTCGGGAACGCAGACCGGGACGAAGTTTTGTCGTAGTCCGGTCGCAGCGCTCATCCGCTGGGTTCGTCCGCTGTGTCCGTCTGTCGAGGGTGAAACGCCCCCTACGGACGGAGCCTCCCATGGCACAGCGGGCCGACCATCCGCGCTATCGCACCACCCGCCCGGCGCAGACGCCGCTGGGTGCCCTTTCATCCGGTGTCAATCCGATTGGCGGCCGTCACCCCGGAGTCGGCCGGTGGACCAGGCTGCGACTGTGGTGGCGGGGACGCCGTGACGCGGACGCCGGCATACCGACCGTTGCTCCGGGATCGTTCACGACGCCGGCGATCCGGGAGCTGGCGGCGAGCGCCGAGCGCTCGCACGGCCTACTGCGTTCGATCCTGACCGGATTGCTGATCGATCTCGACGTGGAGATCGCCGAAAACGTCGCCGCGATCGCCGTCCTGCGGGCGCGACTGGCTACCGACCCGGCCGATCAGATGGTCACCGAGGCCGAGGCTCTCGGCCAGCCAGGGAGCAGCGACGACGCCGTGGCCCGGAGCAGGCGGTCGGCGGCGCAGGCGCGCACGGCGAACCTCACTGACCGGACCCGGCTCGGCGAGCTCCAGATCCGGTTGGCCGGGCTGCTGGAACGGCGTGAGCGGCTGATAGATGACGCACAGGCGCGTGCCGACGGGATCTCGTCCTTCCGTGACCAGTGCGTCGAGGTGTACCGGGCGGCGAACCTGCGCCGCCGCGGTGAGGATGCCGCGGCGCTCGCCGAAGCGTGGGTTCCACCGGCGTTCCCGTCGCCCGCGTGGCTGACAACCGTGCGCCGGGTGCCGACGGCCACGGCGAACACACCGCCGTCCACCGACGGCCACCGCGAACAGTGACCGGCAATCCGTGACCGGCAATCCGTGACCGGCAATCCGTGACCTGCGAACCGTGACCTGCGAACCGTGACCCGCAATCCGTATTTCGTGACCCGGGAGGCATGAGATGGCAGCCAGGCCGCAGTACCCACTCGTCCGGTCGTCCAGGCTGGACAACCGGGGCCTGCTCGGATTCGCTCGGGCCAGCGCCGAACGGGATGCCGCCGCGCCGTACCCGGACACCGAAACCGGCAAGACCGTTCTGCCGTTCGAACAGATCCTGGCCGGGCATGCGACAGCACGGCTCGAAGCCGCCGGACGGGCCTACGCCCACGACCGGTCCGGCAACGAGGCCCGAATCGGCGACGCCCGGGCGTTGGTCGCCGCCCGGACCGATGCGTGCTCCGCCGCTGCGACGCGGGTCACCGAGGCGGCAGCCAGCCACCGCGACGCGGTCGAATCGGTTCGCGCCTGCGGTGATCCGCGGCGACGGTTCGCGCACCTGGAGTGGTCGCCGCTTGGCCGCATCGTGCTACTGGGCGTCATCACGAGTGCCGAGGCGGTCGCGCTCAAGCCGACCATGGACGGCCTGGGCGCCTCCTCTGTGCACACGTACCTGCTCGTCGCCGCGATCGTCTTTGCCGGGCTGGTGTTTGCCGGGCATATCGCCCGCCACGCCAGGGACCAGCGGGTCCGCGTGGACGAACGCCAGGCGGGGCGGCCGGTACGGGCCCCCGGTGGGACGTTCCTCTCCCCGGCGGTCGTCGCCGGGCTGGTGGTGCTGGTGGCCGTCAACGTGTGCCTCGCGGTCGTCCGGGCGTCGACCTTCGTCGGTGAGATCGCTCTGCTCGGGAAGCTCGGGGCAGCTGTCGACATCGGTTTCCCGGTCGCGTTCGGGCTGTTCCTGTCTCTGCAGACGCTGTTCACCGTGGCCGCCGCCGCGGTCGAATTTCACGCGCACGACCCGCTTGCCGCCGCGGTGCGGCGGACCGGGCTGCGGCTGCGCTGGGCAAGGGCCCGGCTGCACGGGCCCCGGCGCGCCCTGCACGCCGCCACCTGCGCGGAACGCGCGGCGGTCCACACGGCCATCGCCACCGTGGAGGCGTACCGCGGGCTCGCCTGGGAGGAACGTGCCCGCGTCGAGATCGTGCGGGACAGTTACCGCGCCGATCTGGTGGCCCGCTGCCGGGTCGAGCGCGCGGCGGCGCTGGCGGCCCTGCCGCGGGAAACCTGGCCGCTGCCCGCGTGGGTCGGCGGGCTGGACAACGAGATCGCGCGGCTCATAGCCCGCGTACCGGATGACGTCCAGCCGATGGACGTCCAGCCGATGGACGAGCAGGGCGCCACCGACTCACCTCCGGACCAGCCGGTTCCGGAGTCGGTTCCGGATCAGTCGGTTCCGGATCAGCGGGCGCCTGCCGGCCACCAGCCGCCGGTCGACTCGTTCGCACCGGCCGCCGATGTCCGTCCGTCCGTCAACGGCGTGGGCTCTGCGGACCCGGATGGCCCCCAGCACAGGAAGGGAAAACCATCATGAGCAGAATCCGGCGCAACGGCCGCGTTACTCTCCGTCGACCTGTTGCCGCTCGCACTGCCGTCGCCGCCGTCCTGATGGTCGCCGCCGTCGCGTTGATCGCGATGCTCCCCGGATGCGGGTCCGACGCCGGGGACGGGCCGCCCCGGTGCGCCATCGTGGTTGACGTCTCCGCGAGCGTGACGGCCGACCAGCGTGCCCGCTACCTCGACGAGGTGGCCAAGGCCCTGCGCGGTTGTGCCGGTGGCCACGCATACGTCGACGTGGCCGATGCGAACGCGCGGGCCGGCCGGTGCCAGCCGGTGGACATGACGCTGGCCGCCCCCGTCCGGCGCAACAACGACCTGTTCGACACCGCCGCCGAAAACGCGCAGGTCGACACGGCGCTCGCCGCCACCACGGCGTTGGTGGACTGTGCGGCCGCGCGGCCGGCTACGGCGACCGACCTGTTCGGGGCGTTCGTGCTGGCCGGTACGTCGCTGCGGGCGGAGCCGGCCGGAAGGCGGGAACTGACCGTGTTCAGCGACGGGATCTCGACACGGCAGCCGTACGACCTGTCCGCCCGCGAGCTTGACGACGCCGACATCGCGGCCCTGCTCAACAGCCTGGCGGCGCACGGCCTGCAGGCGGATCTCACCGGGGTGGACGTGCGCTTCGTCGGTGCCGGCGTCGGGGTCGACGAGCTGGACCCGAGCCGGCTGGGTCGGGTGGAGGCGGCGTGGCGGGCCTACGTGCGCCGCGCCGGCGGCACCGTCTCCCACTACGCCAAGACCCTTGGAGGTACCTGATGGTCACCACGTTCGGGATCGCAGCCGTGATCGCAGCCGTGATCGCAGCTGGGATTGCAGCCCGGGTCCGGACCGGATTGCGGCGCCGGGCGGGTCGGGCGGGTGCCATCGGCCTGCTGGGACTGCTCACCGCGTGCATCGGGACGGCAGCCGGGTGGTCCGGCCGGCCAGCCCATGCGGCAACGGCGGTCAGCGGGGCGCACGGCGCGGTACGGGTGGTCGATGCAGCCCCCGGCCCGGACCTGACCGTCGCCGGTGCGGGTCCGTCGCCACTGGCCCTCCGTTTCCGGGAGCCGTCCGGCTACCGGCGGGTGCCGGCCGGTGCTGTCCGCCTGACCCTTACCCGGGACGGCTCGGCCGATCTCTCGGTGCCGGTCGAGGCGCCACCCGGCGGGACGGTCAGCGTCATCGTCACCGGGACGTCCGCGCTGGCGGCCCGCGTAGTCGTCGACGGCTTCACCGCCCCGGGCGCGGGACGCATCGCTGTCCGCCTGATCCACGCGGCCGACGGCGTCGGACCGGTGAGCCTCGTCGACGCGGCCGGCGGTCCGCTGGGGAACCCGGTCGGCCCCGGCACGGTCTCGCCGTTGGTCACCGTGCCTGCGGGCAGCACCACGTTCGGGCTGCGGCGGCCAGGCGCGAAAAGCGATCTGATCGTCGTCGGCCCGGTGCAGGCCCGTCCGGGGGATGTGGTCGGTGTGCTCCTCAGCGGTGGATCGGGCGATGCCCCGGTTGCCGCCGGCTGGACCGTCGACGCTCGTGGAACGGCGGTGCCGCCCGTCGGCCCGGTCCGCACCGGCACCGGCACCAGCACCAGCACCAGCACCGTCGATGCCACAGTCTCCCGGGTCCGGCGTTCGGTGGCCGTCGTGCTCGCCTGCTGCCTGGTACTGGCGGCATGCTCGGCGACCGGCACAGCCACTGGTACCGCCACAGGCGCGGCCACAGGTACCGCCACAGGTGCGGACCCCACGACGATCCCCAGCCCGCCCGCGGGGGGAACGGGCTGGGGATCCCCTCACCATCCGGTGGGCTTGATCCTTCCCGGCGCGTCCGGACCGGCACCGGTCGTCCCCGTCGGGCTGGTCGGCGGGGATGAGCAGCAGGGGATCCGGCTGGCGGGTGCCGCCGACGGTGAACTCGCGACCGCGCCCGACGGCTACACCGTCGGCTGGTACAGCGGCGGGCCGGCGCCGGGGGAGCCGGGCTCGGCGGTGCTTGCCGGCCACGTCGACCTGCACCGCATGCCCGCGGTGTTCGCCCGACTGCGCGATCTCGAACCGGGGGCGGAGGTCGTCGTGGTGCGGGCCGACGGCGGCAGACTGGTGTTCACCGTCGACCGCATCGACGTGTACCCGAAGAGTGCGCTGCCCGCCGACATTCTCTACCGGCCTGCGCCCCTGCCCGAACTGCGGCTGGTGACCTGCGACGGCCCGGTCGAGGGCGGCACCCACCGGGACAACCTCGTGGTGTCGCTGTCCCTGCAGGGATAGGGCCTATCCGATGGCTTTTCGATTGCACCCTGATCCAGTCGGATGGGAGGGGCTGACCGTGACACGATGTGGACGGAGAAGTGACCGTGAGGGTCCGCCATGATGAGGCGTCCCGACGCGGTGGCGGCCAGAATCGGGGAAGCGGCCCGAATCGAGATGCGGCCCGAATCAGAAGGGCGGTCGGCGGGATGGTCGGCGGCGGTCGGGGGCCGTTCACCGGCCGGCATCTGCGGCGCCGGTTCGGTCCACTTGAGGCCGACCTGTGGGGGACGAGCGCAATGATCGAATTCGTCGACGTCGACGTCGACCTGTGTCTGCTGTGGACCGACGACCCTGTGGCGGTCGGCTCCGGTCCCGGTCCCGGTCCCGACCCGCGAGCGGAGCCGGCCGTCCCGGACGAGGTGCCCGTCGCCAACCAGCTCGCGGCGCTGCTGCGGTCGGTCGCCGGCGGGACGCTGGACAAGCCCGCGCGCGTCCGCGCACCGGTGCCACGCCGGCTCACCGAGCCCGCACCCGCCGTTCCCGAGGTCGCCAGGGCGGTGCGGGTGTCACCGGTGGACGGGGGAGCGCGCGTCGAGGTCGAAACCACCGTGCCCGGTTCCACGACCGTGTCCGTCGTGCTGTCGGCGGAGCAGGCCGACGGGCTCGCGGACATGTTGGAGCGCTGGTCGCGGGAGTAGCGGGTCGCGGGCGTGGCGGGTGCGGCCCGGGGCCTCATGCCGGTGGCTGACCGTTCTCCAGCCGTTGCACGAGGTCGTCGACCCACATCACGCCGGCCGCTGCGACCAGCGTGGCGAGATGGCGGATCTCCTCCTGCGCGGCCGGCTCGTCGACGCCGCGCAGCCGCCGGCAGTGGCCGACCGGGTCGACCGCCCGGCCGTCAGCCGCATTCAGCAGCGAGCGCAGCAGTCGCAGCGCGACTCGCTGGTCGGGCTGCCGGCGTCCGCGCGCGGCGCCCGGCCGCGTCCCGCGTCTCGATGCCTGTGCCTGCGCCTGTGTCGGTGTCGGTGTCTGTTGCGGCGTCGGAAGCGGCGCGTTCGGGATGTCCGGTGCGGTCTCAGAGGCGATCTCCGCGAGCAGAGCCGACCGGGCATGGTCGGTATCCGGATCGGTTTCGATGGCGAAGTCAGCCGTGATTTTCGCTGCCTCGGCTGCGACCTGCGCCGTCTCGCCCCGGTCGGCGCTTCCCGGCGCCCGTGCGGCCAGCGGACCGGTCACCAGGGTCCGGTACAACGCGGGATCATGGGCGCACAGCAGGCCCAGACCGCGGTCGAGCGCAGCCCTGGCCGCATCGGGGGACAGGCCGTGACGCTGTTCGGTGGCCGGCAGATCGTACGGATGGCTGACATTGGCCCACAGCCCGATGACGAACTCGCGCAGGGCGGAGTCGGCGGGCGGATCTCCCGCCAGCGGCAGGGCCGCCGGGGAGGAGTCGAGGCTGCGCATCGGCCTGGCCGGCAGTCCACGCTCGACCGCGGCGCTGCGCCGCAGGTCGATTTCGAGGTTCTTGATCCGATAGTGGATCAATTGCCACCACGCCGCCCGCAGCCACGCCTGGCCCGGTGGGGTCGCCTGCCCGGCCTGGCGCGAGGGGCCCGAGCGGGAGGGCTTGTATGTGGCCAGCATGGAGCCGGCGACGTCGGCGTCGAGCGAGGCGGTTTCAGCCGGCTCGGTCAGCCCGTCGACCAACAGCCGCCACTCGCGGACCTCCTCGCCGGGCCGCTCCTGCGTGGCGCGGGTGTACGGAAGCTGACCGCGTGCGGCGTCGCGCAGCTTGCTATGTGCGGCCAGGATGATGTCATCGATGATCGCTTGACAGATGTGGCAGACTCGGCCGTCCTGGCAGGCGCAGGCGCCGGGCAGAGCTCTGCGGACGATGGCGCGGACCCGGCGGCGCAGCGCGGGTTCGAGCAGCCGGCAGGTGGCCCGGGCGGCACGGTCGTCGTCGGCGTCGAGAATGGCGCTCAGGCGAAGGCTCACGGGGGGTCCTTCCGACCACGGCGGCACGACGCAACGTCGAACCGCCGAAAATGAACCACCCATATCTGGATGGCGGTCTCCCGATGACCGGGCGACCTCGAAAGGACCGGCGAAGCCGGTTACAATGACCGAAAAATGGTCACGAGTCGTCGCAAAGACTGACTGGGACGAACCCTAGAGCTCCGATACCGAGCCTGTCAACACCTCAGCGAGCACCACACCTCGGCGGGCACCACAGCTCGGCGGGCACCACGCATCCGGGCATCCGTCACCCGTGGATGACCCATCCGCCGCGGCCGGTGAGTGTGGGTTGCCGGGCGCCAGGCCCCGTCGGGCAGCCAGCGGACCGTGCGCCAGCAGGACGGACACGGCTGCCACACCCCGAGGCGGTCGCCGCGCCCGAGGAGCCCGGCGATCCCGACCCCGACCCGACCGGCCGTCAGGCCGGTGCCGGCGGGCACGTACCAGCCGCTCTGTTGGAACCGGTCCGCGACCGGCCGCAACGATCGGGTGACCCGCTCCCTGCGCTCATCCTCGGAGACGTCGTAGACGACGACCAGTGGTGTGTTCACCGGTTCGCTTCGATCATCCGGCGACCCATCCGTGGTCGGGCACGGCGTCGAGCGGGACTCCGTGCCAGCGCAGTCGGCAGTGCGGGCAGTACGGAACGACCACGAGGTGATCGTCCGGCTCGACGAGCTCGGTCAGGCGGGCCGCCAGGCTGTCCAGCCGTCCCGCCGGCAGTTCCAGGTCGTAGACTGATCGCAGGATCTTCGGCCCGTGCTGTTCCAGCGTCCTCGCGACCGTGCGCCGGCGCCGGTCGGAGGAGACGTCGAAGCTCACCAGTAATCCGCCACCGGGCCTGGTCATCGGTCGATCACCGCCAGTGGAAGGGCTCGTAGGGAACGTCGTCGGTCAGTCTCCTGCGCAGGGCAAGGCTCTGCTCGCGGATCAGAGTGGCGTAGGTGGTGCCGGGGGATACCGTCCAGCTCCGCGCCGGGGCGTCCACCCGGGCCCGGAAGCGGGCGATGACCGCCGCGGTCCCCGACGGGCCGAGCCGCGGGCGTCCGGGTGCGTCAGCCCCCGTGGTGTCGCGCCCGGGGTCGTCCGCGGAGCCCCGCAGGGTCTCGTCTCGCCGGGGCGTCGGGTCGATGGTGAGATCTTCGGGGCGGATCATGCGCAGGCCGAGCACTCCCAGGACGGTCGACTCGAGCAGGACCGCGCGCCATTCCTCCATCAGGTCGAACACCAGCGTCGGCCGGCCCGGTCGCGGGGCGTGCAGGAACGACACGTACGGATCGAGACCGGCGGCGACGACCGCACCGAAGACGACCTCGCGCAGCAGCGCGGAGGTGTAGTTGACCAGGACGTTGACAAGGTCGGGGTCGAACCGTTCACGACGTCGGAAACCGAGCTCGGCGGGAAGAAGGAGCCGGATTCCGCGGAAGTAGGCACCGGACGCCGCTCCTTCGACGCCGATCAGTTCGGCGATCGACGTGGCGTTGTCGACCGCCGTGCCGGCCGCGGCGATGCGCCGGGCCAACGACCAGACCTCCTCGGGCATTTCGGCCGTTGCCGCCCGCCTGCGCAGCAGAACATCCTGATTGTGGAGTTTCCCCCGGACGAACGCGCGGGCGAGTTCGAGCCGGGCCGGCTCGTCATGATGGAGGAGTAGCTGCCGCCGGCGGGCATCGATGTGTGACGCCCTCGGCGGTTCGAGCCGTCCGCGGACCCGGCCGTCCGCGCTGAGCAGCACCAGCGGTGCATCCTCGGCGAGGATGGCCGCCATCGCCGGTGTGGTGATTCCGACGTTGCCGAAGACGACGACCTCGCTGATCCGGCCGAGCGGCGCCGATGTGATGACCGCCTTGTCTCGGCTCACGATCAGCCGGCCGCCGCTGCGGCCGAGAACGAGGCCGTGACCGACGACGTACAGGGGGCGGCGTGTCGGCCGCTTTATGGACGGATTCGTCCACGGATTCGTCGGTCGGTTCACCGTGCCCTCCGGTAGGCCGTCGTGCGGGCGGACGTCTCCTGCGGCCCTGTGTAGGCGGCCGGATCCGGCCGAGTGGTGCGGCGTTGGCGTCCGACGGACATCGGATGTGTCCACCCGGCGGTGGGTTCGGCCTCCCATCCGCCGTCCCGGTAGAAAACCCATCCCAGGAAGGAGAAACCCCGGTCGAAGCTTGAGATGTAGGTCTTCGTGGCGTTCATCTCCAGGTGCAGATCCGCCAGTGCGCGTCCGACGGTGTGGGCCGCCGCGATCGCGTCGTCGACGTCGGTGCAGAACACCGCGATATCGTCGGCATAGCGCACAAGATTGCCGGGATTATGATGGACGTTCGTGTCGAAGGCGCGGAGATGAAGATTAGCCAGGGCGGGAGACAGGGGCGCCCCTTCCGGGATACCCTTGGTTCGTGGAATGATTCCGTGTTCGGTGAGCAGTGGCGCGGCTATCCAGCGGTCGATCAGTGCGGCTGCCTCACCGGCCAGCCCGGGAGGAAGAGCGGCCAGGAGAAGGTCATGGCGAATGCACGCGAAATAGTCTGCGACGTCGGTGCGCAGCACAGTCGTGCGCCCGTTATCCCGGCAGCGTTCTGCCTCAGCCAGCGCGTCGAGCCAGGAGCGGCCCCGGCGGTAGGCGAAGCTCACCTCCACGGATGCGGCGTCGAGCTGGTCGTGGCAGACCTCGAGGAAGGCGCGTTGGGCGATGCGGTCCCGCACCGTGGGCAGGCCGAGGGCTCTCCGCCGGCCGCCACGGTTGATCGTAGCCAGACGCAGCGGCTGCGGTTCATACGCGCCGGTTGTGAGCTGGTCCGTGAGTCGGTCGAGGCGTATGCCGAGTTGGCGGGCGAAGTCGGCGACGGAAAGGCCGTCGGCGCCCGGCATTCCACTGCCGGCGGCGACCCGTGCCCACGCCGCCCACAGCACCGCCGGTCGGCCCATGGCTGCCAGTACGTCCTGCGAGGCAGTCGGCGGTCGGGAGGTCGAGGGTCGCGGGGCACCGTCTCTCGGCAGAGCATCGCGACCGGACGTCTGGTGGTGGCGCGGGGCGGTGGGTCGAGGTTCCGTCCGGCTGAACCAGCGGACCATGTGCCTCACTCCTTGCTCTTCTGCCACGACACTCCGGTGCCACGGACCAGAGTGGCGGTCGGTACCGCCGCCATCCCATGCAGACGGACCAGGCTCGCAACCACCACAACCTCCGACACGCCGACAAACGCGGGAGGTTGTGGTGGGAGATCGATATGCCTTCTGACCTGCATCGATGTGCGATCTATAGATCATCTGTCCATGATCCTAAAGATCTTCAATTGGAGGTTGTGGTATGATCTTGCAAAACCGCAGGTCAGGAGGGGTACAATACGGACAGCGGTCCCCGCGATCTACAAATCCGAGTCGGATTGAAACTTGGCTAGATCTTCGGCGCGGCGCCACTGGCCCGGTCCCCGCGATCTACAAATCCGAGTCGGATTGAAACAAACTGCCGCCGACACTGTACCACGCTTTAACACTCCAGTCCCCGCGATCTACAAATCCGAGTCGGATTGAAACCCTGAAGCTTTGCTCATTTTCTCGACCCTTCTCGTCCCCGCGATCTACAAATCCGAGTCGGATTGAAACAGAACGCACCTTTCCCTTCGGGGAAATATTGGGTCCCCGCGATCTACAAATCCGAGTCGGATTGAAACCCTTTCGGGACGATCATAGTGGCGTTGTCACGGTCCCCGCGATCTACAAATCCGAGTCGGATTGAAACTTTCCCTTCCAAAAGCTCGCCGACCGACCATCCAGTGGTCCCCGCGATCTACAAATCCGAGTCGGATTGAAACCTTCTAGGATGTACCCACCGCATACGCACCAGCGAGTCCCCGCGATCTACAAATCCGAGTCGGATTGAAACAACAAGGCCCACTTGCCGAGGTAGTGGTCCGGAGTCCCCGCGATCTACAAATCCGAGTCGGATTGAAACCGAGGGTCACGCGCAGACTCCGGCAACGTTCCAGTCCCCGCGATCTACAAATCCGAGTCGGATTGAAACAGGTCCACCAAAAACAGAACGGCCATCATCAGGGCCTCGTCCCCGCGATCTACAAATCCGAGTCGGATTGAAACTCCCGTACCCGGGACGGCACCTTCCAGCTCGAATGTTGTCCCCGCGATCTACAAATCCGAGTCGGATTGAAACTGCTTCCTCCCCCTTTTTATCGGGGGAATCGGTGGTCCCCGCGATCTACAAATCCGAGTCGGATTGAAACCCATCCTCTACCACACACCAGAGGAACCACCCAGCCGTCCCCGCGATCTACAAATCCGAGTCGGATTGAAACGACTACAACCTCGGTCAGCTGGGGAGCTTGTCCCCGCGATCTACAAATCCGAGTCGGATTGAAACTGACCACAGGTCACCGCTGCCACGGCTGGCGGTAGTCCCCGCGATCTACAAATCCGAGTCGGATTGAAACCAGCCGCGGCCATCGGCTCCAATAGCGCGATGGTCCCCGCGATCTACAAATCCGAGTCGGATTGAAACACCGCGAGCACGTGCAACTTCGACGTAGCCAGTCCCCGCGATCTACAAATCCGAGTCGGATTGAAACAAAACCCTGTGCAGGGCTATACCCAACATAGTCCCCGCGATCTACAAATCCGAGTCGGATTGAAACAGCGACCACTGGCCCCCATCGCCACGGCTGGCGGTGTCCCCGCGATCTACAAATCCGAGTCGGATTGAAACGACCGCCATCGCACCCAGTGCGTCGAGGTCGGCGTCCCCGCGATCTACAAATCCGAGTCGGATTGAAACCTCATCATTTCCTCTCCGAGAGCAGCCCATCCGGTCCCCGCGATCTACAAATCCGAGTCGGATTGAAACAAGCCCTCGTGGCCGACGTGGCGTACGACTGCAAGGTCCCCGCGATCTACAAATCCGAGTCGGATTGAAACCACTTTGCCCGGAGGTCACCGTAGAGGTCCGGTCCCCGCGATCTACAAATCCGAGTCGGATTGAAACCAGCCGCAACCGCACTCTTCCGGCTTAGTCTCGTCCCCGCGATCTACAAATCCGAGTCGGATTGAAACACGTTTCCGTTGGGAGCCGTTGAACTAATAGGGTGGTCCCCGCGATCTACAAATCCGAGTCGGATTGAAACTTGAAACACGTGCCCGGAGCCAGCGTTGCACGGACCAAGTCCCCGCGATCTACAAATCCGAGTCGGATTGAAACTCCGCGAGGGGCGCGAGCGCCCGCATCGGGATGGTCCCCGCGATCTACAGATCCGAGTCGGATTGAAACCATATTCACGAGCACTGGAACCTGGTTCCGTAGTCCCCGCGATCTACAAATCCGAGTCGGATTGAAACATCGGATGCGGTATCCGCATCGCCTACGGTTGTCCCCGCGATCTACAAATCCGAGTCGGATTGAAACACCAGCTCCACGGGCGGAAACTGGGTCTCCCACGGTCCCCGCGATCTACAAATCCGAGTCGGATTGAAACTTTAGATCCCGAATAGCGCTGCTGTCTTCATGGTCCCCGCGATCTACAAATCCGAGTCGGATTGAAACTTGCGCACCACCACCTTCAGAACTTCCAGGTGTCCCCGCGATCTACAAATCCGAGTCGGATTGAAACACGGCACCAACGCGATCATCAGGAGAACCAGCACGGTCCCCGCGATCTACAAATCCGAGTCGGATTGAAACCCTTGGCGGTCGCGTAGATGGTCTTCGCGTCGAGTCCCCGCGATCTACAAATCCGAGTCGGATTGAAACCTGACGTTGCAGAGCAACCCGATCCTGAGTGCTGGTCCCCGCGATCTACAAATCCGAGTCGGATTGAAACTTGTCGCGCGAGAGCAGGCTCAGCTCCATGGGTCCCCGCGATCTACAAATCCGAGTCGGATTGAAACCGGCGTGCTGCTGGCCGTGTCGCTCTGCTGGGTGTCGCAGGGCATGAAATTTCCGAGTCTGCGTGGGTGATACGGGGG
>NZ_CAUVXP010000086.1:0-3261 GCF_963555955.1 Protofrankia sp. Cas3 | reverse complement strand
CGTAGGTGGAAAAGGCTGCGGGAGCGACCGTTCCTACCTACGGGGTCGGGTGCTCGGGAGACTCCAGGTCGACACCACCGTCGCAGGGTGGGGACGTTCCGAGTCGGATTGAAGTGGAGGGGAGCGGGTCCGGTAGGAGTTGCCGGCGCTGTGGTGGTGACCGGACCAGATTCGGCTGATGATCGGCGCGAGTTTGTCATACGGTACGTTTTTTGGCCGGATTGGCGTGCGTACCGACAAGCTTTCGCCGATCTTGGCTGATGGTCGGTTGGGTCGGCGGGTGGCCGGTTGGGTCGGCGGGTGGACGCGCAGGGAGGCCGCAGCCACACGTTCGACCGGACGGATCCGCCCGGGCGTTCAGCTTCAGCTTCGGCGGATTTCGGCGAGTTTATCGATCTGCTCTTGGTTCTCCGCCGAGAATGCCGCCCGTGGGATGGGAACGGCACCACTGGCACGGCCCAATGTGAAAACCCAGGCATGCCGACCAGTACGAATTTTCGAGATTCCATCCCACTGCAGTGAAATATCGGTCTGGGCGGTGTGGATCTTGACGAAGGAATCCGTGATTTCGTACCGCCAAGGTTGTTCGACGAGCGTGGAGGCCCGCCGCCAGCCGAGGGTGATGAGGACGTCATACATGGTGATCAGACCTGTGTCGGCGGCACCCACCGGCGGCACCCGCCTGCGAGGACCGCCGGGCGTCCCTCGGTCAATTCGTTAGTACTCGGGGGACTGCGGCTTCCGGGCGCGCGCTCTGACGATCGTCGCGCGCCCTTTGGCCCACTAGAGTTTCGGGTGTGCGCGACGACGTGACCTTGGTGGAGATCGCCGCGCTGCTCGCCGTGGCGCAGGATCATGCGTTCGGCCAGCCGCCGGGAGCCCAGCTGCGGGCCACCGTGCTCGGTCAACGCCTCGCGACGGCCGCCGGTACCGATCCGACGGAACATGCGATCACGTGGTGGGCCTCGACGCTGCGTTTCCTCGGCTGTACCGGCCATGCCTTCGACATGGCCGTGGTGTTCGGTGACGAGATCGAGCTGCGAGCCCGCGCCCTGCGGGCTGACTTCGCGAACCCGTTCGAGGTTATGCGTCTGATGGTCAGCCATGCGGGGCCGGGCCTGTCCGGCGTGGGCCGGTTCCGGTCGGTGTTCTCGGTGCTGGCGGGTGGTCGCAGGGCCGCCGAGCTGAACTTCCGCGCCGCGTGCGAAGTGGCCGATGTCTTCGCGGTTCGCCTCGGCCTCGACGAGCCCGTGCGTGCGGCGTTGGCCGCGACCTTCGAGCGGTGGAACGGCCGCGGATTGCCGGCCGGGTCCAAGGGCGTGGTGATTCCCCGGCCGATGCGGATCGTCCAACTCGCCGGAGAGCTTGAGGTTCTCGCCCGGGTGGAGGGAATCGCGCGGGCGCTTGAGATCATCAAGAGCAGGCGTGGCAGGGCCTACGATCCCGATCTCGCCGATCTCGTCCTCGCAGAGGCGGCGGGCTGGTGGGATGGGCTCGAGCCGGTCGACTCCTGGGACGCGGCACTCGCGGTCGCCCCGCCGAGTACGCCGCTGAGCGACGCCGGCGCGCACGAGGCGCTGCTCGTCCTTGCGGACTTCGCCGATCTCAAGTCGCCCTGGACCGCCGGTCACTCCCGGGCTGTCGCCGCCCTGGCCCTGGCGGCATGCGGTCCCACCGCCCAGGCCGCCGCGTTGCTCCACGACCTGGGCCGGGTCGCGGTGCCCAACACGATCTGGGACAAGCCCGGAGCCCTCACGCGCGACGAGCGGGACCGGGCCGAGGCCCACGCGCTCGTGACCGACCAACTCCTGCGGCGGGTGTCGTACACCGCAACGTTGGCCGGGGCGGCGTGCGGGGCGCATGAGCGCGTCGACGGGTCCGGCTACCATCGACGCCTCGGCGGCGCGCACCTCGACGACGCCCAGCGGATCATCGCCGCCGCGGACTGCTACCAGGCTATGACGTCGGATCGCCCGTACCGGGCCGCGTATGCGCCTGAGGATGCTGCGGTCGAACTGCGGGCCATGAGCGCCGCCGGCCGCCTCGACGGGGAGGCGGTCGAGCGGGTCCTGGCCGCGGCGGGTCACCGTCGCGTGGCCCGACCCCCGCTCCCGGCCGGCCTGACCGCCCGTGAGGCCGAGGTGCTCCGACTGCTCGCCCTCGGCCTCACCACCCGTCAGGTCGCTGACCGGCTCGTGATCTCGACGAAGACCGCGGATCACCACGTGCAGCACATCTACACGAAGATCGGCGTGTCGACCCGCGGTGCGGCCGCGCTCTTCGCGATCGAGCGGGGCATCCTCCCCGCCAGGGCCTGACCGGTCCGGACCGGGTGGCCGGCTACGAGCGGTGGCCGGCCAGGACCGTGGTGCCGGCGCCTGCGGCCCTGGATAGGTCGATAAGTATGGGTCGATACTAGATCGCGACAATCGAGAGGAATTCCTCGAGTCCGAGGAGGTCGGCGGCGTTACGGGTGTAGACGCTGGCGCCGTGGGCGTGCGCAGTGGCCGCGATCAGCAGGTCCATGGTTCGGGCGCGCGGCTGGCGGCCGACGTCGACGACCCGCGCGGCGAGTCTGCCGTAGCTGTCTGCGACGGCGTCATCGACAGGCAACGGGTCGAAGCGTCGCTGGATCGCGCTGAGGCGGGCGAGGCGGGTCGCACGGGCCTGCGGCGTCTTGGCGACGAGGACGCCGAACTGGAGTTCCGCGATGCTCACAATGCTGATCGCCAGCTCGCCGGGGATCGGCTCGACGTCCGTCGCGACCAGGACACTGGTGTCGAGGACGCCGCGACTCACTCCGCTTCCCACGGGTCGGCGAGGGACGCGTCGACCAGGTTGCGATCGTCGGCCCATTCGGTGTCGGCGGGCTGCGCGAAGACGTCGGCGAGGTCACCCCAGCTCCGCCACGCGCGTGGCCTCACCGGACCGAGGACGGCCGCCGGCCGGCCGGCCACGGTGATGGTCAACCGTTCGCCGGCCTGGGCGCGGCGCACCAGGTCGCTGGCATGTTGTCGAATTTCCCGAAGTCCCACCTCGCTCATTCGTCAAGGGTAGCACTTGTGCTATGCGCGCAATGGTGGCCGCAATGGTGGCAGACGAGGTTGCGACGCCGAAGCGGGTCGCGGGTCGCGGGTCACGCTGACCGAGGGCCACTCCCTGGGCCCTATCCACGACGTCCTCGACGTCGGCCGCTGATGACCCAGGTTCCAGCGATGATGACGAGGGCGAACAGGAGCAGTCCGGCACCGAGCGTCACGA
>NZ_CAUVXP010000085.1:0-25712 GCF_963555955.1 Protofrankia sp. Cas3 | reverse complement strand
AGGCAGGTGCTTCCAAGCCCGGCATGAGTTCTTCCACCAGGCCCTCGCGGCCGCCGAGTACGGTGCGCAGGACGAGGTAGTCGGATCCCTTGTAACCGCGGTGGTCGTAGGGCCCGAAGCCCAGCACCGTGCCCGGGGCTCCCATCGTCGCCGGCACCATCCGGACCTTCTCCAGTCCCTTCGCAAGGCCCTCGGGGGTGACCGGGCGTGCGCGGGCGATACCTTCGGCGAGCACCCGGCCCATGTCGTACATGTGCGCCGGGTAGCAGCCGTAGGGCTTCGCACCCCCGAAACGTGCGACATAGCGGTCCTGGAACCCCTGGAAGACCGTGTTGCCCTCGTGCAGAAGATCGACCCCGACCCAGCCCTCGAGCATCTCCGCAGGCGCGGGGAGGTTCATCAGCGCCGGGCTGCCGAGCTCCTGGTCCATGCCGCTGCACAGCACCCAGGTGGTGATCGTGACTCGGGGGACGTCCCAGCCCTCGCTGACGTGGCGGGCCATCTGTGACAGGACGGCGTAGAAGGACAGGCCATATCCCAGGTGGGCGAGACCCTGTGCACCCGACGCGCGGACCGCCCGCAGCGCGGTGTCCATCTCGCCGTCGGTGACCCGCGGCGACACGATCTGATCGCTGGTGACCTGTAGGCCGAGGGTGCGGGCGTGGAGGCGGAACCAGTCGTAGTACTCGTCGCCGATCGGGTTGTCCTCGCGGACCACTCCGACCCGCGTCACACCGCGGCGGAGAAGGTGGCGCGCGATGTGGAAGGTCTCATCGGCGAAGGTGCCGTTGGGCGTCTGGAAGCAGAAGTCCCCGGCGAACTTCGTCGTCGCGCAGTAGGAGATGACCGGAACGCGCGTCCGCTCGATCTCGTCCCGCAGGATGCGAGTCAGGTCGGTGATGAACGGACCGACGACCCCGAGGACCTTCTCCTGGTGAACCAGGTCCCGCCACGCGCGGACGACGTCGGCGGCACGGCCGTCCGGCGGGCCTTCGACCTCGCGGAAGACCAGTTCGACCTCGCGGTCGAGGAGCCCTGATTCGAAGGCCTCGGCGAACGCGAGGCGCAGGCCGTCGTACCACTTCTCGACCGGCGCCCACAGCGCCCAGTCCTGCAGCACGCCGATGCGAAAGGGCGTGCGGTCGCCGACGAGGCTGTAACGGGTGCCGGCACCGGACAGGGCGTGACTCGCACCATCGACGTCCGCACCCTTGACGCCCGCAGCGTCGACGCCCAGTGGCGAGGCCTGCAGCAGGTCTGCCCACGTCACATCGACCAGCTGCTCGACACCGTCGGCGATGGTGCGCAGGACGACGTAGTCGCCCTTGTAGCCACGGTGGTCGTGCGGTCCGAAGCTGATGACGGTGCCCGGTCCACCGATGCACGCCGGCACCATGCGGGTGCGCTCGAGGGCGTCGGTGAGCCCCTGGGCCGACGGGGGCCGCATCCGGCCCAGTGCGTCCGCGACGACGAAGCCGTGGTCGAAACCGAGAGCCGCGTAGGCGTGGAAGGGTCTGCGACCGAAGCGCTTCTCGAAGCGGAACAGGACATCCTGGAAGTGCCGGTTGCCCTCGTGGATCTGGTCGAGCCCGATCCAGCCGTCGAAGTCCGCGATGAGCGCGGCCTGGTCGTAGTCACCTGCGCCCCCGAACGCGGTGATGGCGACCCACGTGGTGTTCTGCACCTTCACGGGGTTCCAGCCGAGCTCGTCGCCGACCGCCTTGACCGCGGCGCGGACAGGGATCAGCGCGCCGTAGGCGGACAGGACGACGACGCACTCGGCGCCTGTTTCGTGAGCTGCCCGCAGAACGGGCTCGACCGGCTCATAGGTGTTGAACAGTCCGACGACGTGGTCGGTGACAAGGGTGAGGCCGTAGCGCCTGGCCGCGGCGCGGAAGGCGGCACCGTACTCCTCGCCGATGATCCCGTCCTCGCGGAACAACGCGACGCGGGTGATTGCCTGGGACGCGAGGTAGCCGGCGAGGAGCACTGCCTCGTCCGGAAATCCGCCGTTCTGCAGCGCGAAGGCGTAGGGGCCGGCCCAGTCGAAGGTGGCACAGAAGCTGATGGTCGGCACGCCCGTGCGGTTGACCTCGTCGACGAGAGCCAGGTTGGCCTCGGTGACCACGGGTCCGATGACGGCGAGGCAGTCCTCGTCGTGGACGAGCTCTCGCCAGGCGTCGACGACGACGGAGCTGGTACCCCGCATCGGTCCCTGGACCTCGCGGATGACGAGCTCGATCGCGCGGTCGACGTCGCCGCGCTCCTCCGCCTCGGCGAAGGCGAGCCGGATGCCGTCGTAGAAGTCCTGGATGAGGTTGGTGCCCCCGGCGAACTCCATGCAGACGCCCACCTTGTGGGGAGCGCGGGGGCGCCTTGTCAACAGCTCCTGAGAAGCTTTTTCCTTCGCCGCCATGCTGAGGTCTCCATCCCCGTGGCAACTGCCGACTGCCGACTGCCGTATCTCTCGGACCTGGTGACCTGGATCGGTCAGCGGGTGATGCCGATGCGCGCCAAGCCGAAGCACTCGATGGCGTTGCCCCGCAGCAGCGCCCAGGTCTCGTGTTCGGTGAGCCGGGCGGCGGTGACGATTTTCTCGGCGGTCTCGCGCGAGTGGGGAAACGTGGAGTCCGAATGCGGGTAGTCGGTCTCGAACATGATCTGGCCCATGCCGACGACGTCACGGCTCGCGAGGCCGTGCATGTCGTCGAAGATGCAGCCGTAGACCCGACCGGCGATGTAGGAGCTGGGTGGCTCGGGCAGCGCGTCCCGGAGCTTGTTGCCGTAGTAGTGGCTGCGCTCCCACACGGAGTCCAGTCGCTCGATCATGAATGGCATCCAGCCGACCTGGCCCTCGGAGAGCGCAATCTTGATCTTGGGGTGGCGCACGAGGACACCCGAGCACAACCAGTCCACGAACGCGTGCACGGAATTCTCAGCGGTCAACGCCATACCGGCCTCCAACGGCGCGTCGGGCGCCGTCATCGCCATCTGTGACGACGATCCGATGTGCATGTTGATCACAGTGTCGGTTTCGTCGCACGCGCGGAAGAACGGCTCCCAGTGCGAGCCGTAAATGCTGGGGAGCCCCAACGGGACCGGGCTTTCGGAGAAGGCGACCGCATGCGAACCCTTCCCGGCGCAGCGAAAGATCTCGGCGGCGGCGAGTTCGGGATCCCACAGCGGAACGAGGGTGCACGGGATGAGCCGGCCGTAGGCGGCGCCGCCGGACCAGTCGTCGATCATCCAGTCGTTGTAGGCCTGGACGCAGAGCAGCGCAAGCTCCTTGTCTTCCCGCTCCAGGAACGTCTGGCCACAGAAGCGGGAGAAGCTGGGGAACGAGAGGCTGGCCTCGGTGTGGTTGTGGTCCATCGCCTCCAGCCGAGCCTTCTGCTGCCAGCAGCCTGGGACGATGTCGTCGTAGGTCACCGACGCCGCCGACGGCTCGTCGAGGTACCCGACCTGGGCCATCCCACGGGGTAGTGGCCACACCAGATCGTCGTAGAGCCACAGGTCGACGGGACCCGCGTCGGGGTGCGGCTCCTCACTGAACGTCAGCCCCCCGTCGAAGATCATGCGACCGTGTCGGCGCTCGAGGCGGGGCCCACGGTCGGCGTACCTCGCGGGCAGGCGGTCCGACCAGAGCGTCGGGGGTTCGATCACGTGATCGTCAACGCTGATGATCTTTGGGATGTCCATGTGACGCTCGCTCCTGTTCCCGGGCCGCTCAGACGCCGCCGACGCCGCCGACGCCGATCTTCCAACGGAAGAGCTCCTCGGCGTTGCCGCTGGTCATCGCCTTCGCCTCGGCGGCGGGAACGTCCGCGAGAAGCTCCGCCACCTGCTTCTGGCTGTGCGGCCAGAGCGTGTCGGCGTGGGGGTAGTCGCACTCCCAGAGGATCTTGTCGATACCTACGTCGTGCCGGACCTTCACGCCGAACGGCTCTTCGATCATGCACGCCCAGATGTTGCGTTCCCAGACCTGGCTGGGGAGCAGGTCGTCCATGCCCGCCCACAGGCGGTGCTTGAGAAACTGGCGGTCGGCCCGCTCGATGGCCGACGGGATCCAGCCGATCCCACCCTCGGACAGGGCCAGCTTGATCGTGGGGTACCGGCGAGGTACCGGGCTCATCGCGAACGCGACCATCGCCGCACAGGCGTTGACGTTGCCCAGAGCGATCGGAAGGACGAAGGGGCCGTCGTCCGGCGCCGGGTTGGTGAGCTCGCCGCTGGAGCCGATGTGCATGCAGACGACGATGTCGGTCTCCGTGCACGCCTCCCAGACGGGGTTCCAGAAGTCACTGAACAGTGACGGCAGGCCGAGGGAAACCGTGCCCTCGGGAAAGGACAGGGCGCGGGCGCCCTTGGCGGCGCAGCGTCGAATCTCGGTCGCCATGGCGACCGGATCCCACACCTGGCCGACGATGCAGGGCACGAACATCTCGGGCGCGGCGGCACACCACTCGTCGATGTGGAAGTCGTTGTAGGCCGCAACGCACAGGCTGGCGAGTTCCTTGTCCGCGTAGTTGTTCAGCACCCGGCCACCGAAACCCGCCAGCGTCGGGAAGCAGAGGCTCGCCAGGATGTTGTCCTCGCGCATGTCCTCGGCGCGCGCGCGGGGGTCGTAGCAGCCGGGAATCATGTCGCTGAAGCGGACGGGCTCAAGGTTCCATTTCTCCTGCGGTTTGCCCGCCACGGCGTTCAGGCCCATCTGGGGGAACGTCTCGCCCTCCCAGACCCAGTACTCCCGGCCGTCCCGCTCGATGACGTGCGGAGCGTCGTCCGCATATCTGGCCGGCAGGCGGTCAGTCCAGACCTTCGCATGTTCGATGATGTGGTCGTCGACGCTGAAGAGGTCGAACACGATGCCGCTCCCTCGGGTACTAAACCGGTCCCTGTTTGTAGCACCGGCGGCACGGGGCCGAGGGAGAAGTCGTCGACAACGTCGTTCTCAGCCCGGGGCGACCCGTCGTGTGGGTGTACGCCCGCGGCCGGAATACGTTCGCCGCGTGTCCCCGACCGCGCCCCGAATACCTGTGATCGTCGGCGCCGCGGACCTGCGCGGCGACGGTAGCGAGCCCTGCGAGCTCATCGCGCAGGCTGCCCACGACGCAGTCCCCGCCGCACTGCTGAGCGCGCTGGACGCGATCTTCATCGTCGGTGTCCTGTCGTGGAGCTATGACGACCTGCCCGCCGAGGTCGCGCGGCTCGTCGGTGCGGCGCCTGGCCATACCCTGCACAGCGAGGTCGGCGGCAACCAGCCGCTCGCCCTCATCGAGACCGCGGCACGCCTCATCGCCGTGGGACAGATCGACGCCGCGCTCGTCGGCGGTGCCGAAGCAGCCGCGTCCCTGGCGCGGGCCAGCACGTCCGGCAACCCGCCCGCGTGGTCCGACCGACCAGGCGGACCCGTACGGCTACCCAGCTCCGTCCGCGGCACCGAGGAGATGCTCCGCTACGGCATCGACAGACCGCTGCGTAACTACCCGCTCTTCGAGAACGCTCTACGTGCCGAACTCGGGCAGAGCTTCGAGGAGGCCCAGCGTTGGTCGGGGGAGATCCTCGCCGCAATGAGCGAGGTCGCCGTCGGCAATCCCGCGGCATGGAAGCCACGTCACCTCACCCCTCGGGAGGTCTACGAGGCCACCGACGGCAACCGGATGACCTGTTGGCCCTACACCGTGCGGATGACCGCCAACCCGAAGGTCGACCAGGGTGCCGCCGTCGTGCTCTGCGACCTCGAGACGGCTCGCGAGCACGGCATCCCCGACGAACGGATCTCCCACATCTGGGCCTCGGCCGGTGCCGCCGACTCGACCGATGTCCTGCGGCGCGCCACATTCGCTCGTTCCCCCGGCCTGTCCGCCACCCTCGACGCCTGCCTGGACCAGGCGCAGTGCACGGCACAGGACCTCGAGCACATCGACCTGTACTCGTGCTTCCCGATCGTCCCCAAGCTGGCGGCGCTGCACCTGGGGCTCGAGAAGGAACGTCCCCTCACGGTCACGGGCGGCCTGGCATCCTTCGGCGGACCGGCGAACGACTACTGCCTGCACGCGATCGTCGCTGCGCATCGCCTGCGTGGCCGGACGCTGGTCTACGCCAACGGCGAGTACCTCACCAAACACCACGCGATGGTCATCGCACCGACGAGGCCTGCGCGGCCCTGGGCTGAGCCGGCACAAGTCCCGCCGACGACCGAGCCGGTCCCCGGGTACGCCTCGGCCGTCGCAGGCCGCGGGCGGATCGAGACCTTCACCGTCGAGCACGACCGGGACGGCACACCCGCCCGCGGCTGGATCATCGGCCGTGACGACGGCGCGCGGCGGTTCGCATCCGTCGTCACCGACCCGCGGAGCCTGCACGCACTGGCCGACCCGGACCGCCAGCCCGTCGGGCAGATGTGCGACGTGAGAGGCGCCGACGGGCTCAACACCAGCACGGTCCCCACGACACAGGAGTCCAGATGACGATCGACCACGATGCGTTCTGGATCGGCGGGCAGCGCAGGAAGCCGGCCGGCAGCGGTCGCCTGTCGGTGGTGAGCCCGGCCACCGAGGAGGTGATCGGGAGCATCCCGCGAGCCGAGATCGCAGACGTCGATGCCGCGGTGGGCGCTGCCCGCGCGGCTTTCGACGAAGGGCCGTGGCCCCACCTGACCGCGAACGAGCGGGCACAGGTCCTGCTGCGGGCGGCGGACCTCCTCGACGACCGCCATGAGGAACTCTCCCAGCTCATCACAGCGGAGATGGGGTCACCCATCACCTTCAGCCGGATGGCGCAGGTGTCCTCGGCCCTCATCCGGTACTACGCCGCGATGTCCGAGCACGTCTCGTTCGAGGAGCGCCGCGCGGGCAGCGTTGGTCCGATGGTCGTGCGGCGGGAGCCGGTCGGCGTGGCCGGGCTGATCATCCCGTGGAACGCGCCGCTCGGGCTGCTCCTGGGCAAGCTCGCGCCGGCTCTGCTCGCCGGGTGCACCACCGTCGTCAAACCGGCTCCGCAGACGCCCCTGGACACCTACGTCCTGGCCGAGGTACTCGAAGCCGCGGGGCTACCGGCCGGCGTCGTCAACATCGTCGCCGCCGACCGTGAGGTATCCGAGCGGGTCGTAACCCATCCCGGCGTGGACAAGATCAGTTTTACCGGCAGTACGGTCGCCGGACGGCGGATCGCCGGCCTGTGCGGTCGGCAGATCAAGCGGGTCACCTTGGAGCTCGGTGGCAAGTCGGCGTGCATCGTGATGGAGGACGCCGACCTCGACGCGGCGATCCCGACAGCGGTCCAGGGCGCGATGCTGAACAACGGGGAGGCATGCATCGCCCTCACCCGCCTGCTCGCTCCGCGCTCCCGCTACGCCGAGATCGTCGAACGGGCCGCGGCCATCGTCGGCCACCTACCGGTCGGAGATCCCTTCGATCCGGGCACAGTGCTCGGGCCGCTGGTGAGCCGTGAGCAGCGCGAGCGGGTCGAGGGCTATCTCCAGGCCGGCCGCGACGCCGGAGCGCGAGTCGTCACCGGTGGCGGACGACCCGACGGCCAGGACAAGGGCTGGTACGTCCAACCGACGCTGTTCGCCGACGTGGACAACGGCATGCGCATCGCGCGCGAGGAGATCTTCGGTCCGGTGCTGTGCGTCATCCCCTACGAGACCGTGGACGACGCGGTCGACATCGCCAACGACTCCCCGTTCGGGCTGTGCGGTGCCGTGTGGACCGCGGACCCGCAGCAGGGACTCGACGTGGCGCGACGCGTGCGCACCGGCACCTTCAACGTCAACGGCTTCACCTACGACACGAGTGCACCGTTCGGCGGCTTCAAGCAGTCGGGGCTCGGCCGCGAGTGGGGCCGTGAGGGTCTCGAGCCCTACCTCGAGCTCAAGTCCATCGCGATGCCCGCGAACAGCTGACCCGAGGAGTCCCCGTGACCGCACCCGCCGTGACACCCCCCACCACGACCGAGGATCTCGCTCGCAGGTTCAGCACGTTCCAGGTGTGGCTGCAGGGCGACCCGCAGGCTCCTCTCGATGCCTGGGGGCAGCTCCGCTCGGCGGGGCCACTCCTGCACAGCGACGAGTTCGGTGGCTACTGGATCGCCACCCGCTACGAGGACATCGAGTCCATCGCCCGCCGGCCTGAGGTCTTCGTCAACCAGAAGAACCTCATCCCCTGGCGGGACTCCCTCGGCGGTGGTGCAAGGCTCATCCCGCTCGAGCTCGACGGGGAACACCACCGGGTGTGGCGCCAGGCGTTGGCGGACTCGTTCTCCCCAGGCACCGTCAACCACTTCACCCCGGCGATCCGCACCGCGGCCGTCGAACTCATCGACGCCGTCGCCGAAAAGGGCTCTTGCGACTTCGTGTCCGCGATCGCCGGCGCGCTGCCAGCCGAGGCCTTTCTGGCGAACTTCGGGGTGCCGCGGGAACGGCTCCAGTCACTCCTCGACTTCAAAAACTGGCTCGTCCGCGAGGGCCTTCCGAACGCCAGGACCAACGAGGACGTGCAGGACGCCAACCGGGACATCCTCGCGTTCTTCGACTCGCAGGTGCAGGAGCGTGCCGCAACGGGAACCGACGGTCACGATGTGATCAGCAACCTGCTGCGCGCTCGCATCGACGGCCAACCCATCCCACGCGAGGACATCGTCAACGCCTGCTACGTGACCATGATGGCCTCGCTCGACACCACCACCTCGGTTCTGAGCCTGTCCTGGGCGCGACTGGCGACGCGACCGGACCTGCAGAAGGCAGCGGCTGATCCGGAGCAACGCCTTCGCCTGATGGAGGAACTGATCCGCCACGAGCCGGTACTCACCACGGCGCGACTGGTGGCCCAGGAGACGACGCTCGGCGGGGTGCGGCTGGAGCCCGGTGAGATGGTCCTGATGAGCTGGGGCATGGCCGGGCTCGACCCGGAGACCTACGACCGTCCGGATGAGATCGACCTGCGCCGCACGGTCACCCGCCACCTCGCCTTCGGGGTCGGCCCGCACCGTTGCCTCGGCATGCACCTGGCCCGCCGCATCATCGCGATCACGATGGAGGAGTGGCACGCACGGATCCCGAGCTACCGCATCACAGCGGGCACTGGGCCTGTCGCGCACTACAGCCCGGTCCGCGGACTCCTGACCCTGCCGCTGACGTTCGGCTGAGCCGCTGACGAGGTGCGCACCCCAGCCCCGCGACGCCGCGTCCCCTGTTGCCGGTCGCTCTAAGCCCCCTGAAGCAGGTAAGTCGGAACCGCTGTCACCGTGACCAAGGGTGTCTCAGCGTCCCGTGAACTCGGGCTTGCGGCGCTGACCGAAGGCGGCTATGCCCTCCTTGAAGTCGCTGCTGCGCACCGTGAGCTCGACGGCGACCAGCTCGGACTCGAGGGCGGCGGCAAGGTCGGTGGTCAGGCCGCGGCGCAGCAGTCCCTTGGTGGCGGACAGCGCGAGGGTCGGCCCCGCCGCCAGCTCACCCGCGATCCGGGCCGCCTGCGCCACGAGATCGGCGTCGGCGACCACCTCGTCGAAGACGCCCAGCTCGTGGCCGCGCCGCGCATCCAGGGGCTTCCCTCGCAGGAGCACCTGGGTGGCCGCGCCGAGCCCGGCCCGGCGCGCGAGCAGCCACGTACCGCCGCTGTCCACCGCGAAGCCCAGCCCGGCGAAGGGCTCCACGAGGGACGCACCCTCCCCGGCTACGATCACGTCGGCGGTGAGTGCCAGGTGAGCGCCCAGGCCCATCGCCCGGCCCGCCACGGCGACGACGACGGGCAGCGGGCAGTCCCACAGCGCCTGGATCATGCGGTTCGCACCCGCGCGGACCGCCCGGATCAGCCCGCCGGTGACGGGGCGTTCGGCCCCGGGCGCGTTCACCGAGACGATGTCCGCGCCCGCGCAGAAGTGCGGCCCCGCCGAGCGGAGGAGGATCGCCCGGACGGCTCCGCCGTCGACCGCGTCGGTGACGGCGTCGGTGATCCGGTGCATGTCGACGGCTCGCAGCGCGTTGCGGGCCGGCGCCCGGTCGACGACGATCTCCCGCAGGCCGCCGTCGGTGCTGACAACAACCTCACCGGTGCTCACGGCGCCGGCTCTCGCGGGAGGCCGAGCACCTGCTCGGCGATGGTGTTGCGCTGGATCTCCGCGGTCCCCGCCCCGATCGTGCTGGCGCGGGTGGCCAGCAGGCCCGCCGACCACCGCCCACCCTCGACCGGATGGGCCTTGCCCGGCGCGAGCACCGCCGACCGTCCGGTGATCTCGACGGCGAGAGCGTGCAGTCGCTGCTCGAACTCCGTGAAGACGAGGCGTCCCAACGACGCCGCCGGACCGGGCTCGCGTCCCCGCAGGAGGTCACCGAGGACCCGCAGCCCGCCGAGGCGCACGACCTGCAGGTCTGTCTCCGCCCTGGCCAGCGCTTGGCGGACGAGCGGGTCACCGGCTCGGTCGAGGCGTATCGCCAGCGCGACCAGCTCGTCCAGGACGCGGCGGTACTTCGACGCCTGCGTGATGAAGGCCGTCGACCGTTCGTGGCCGAGGCTCGTGCGGGCGATCCGCCAGCCCCCGCCCTCCTCGCCGACGCGATCGGAAATCGGCACGCGGACCTCGTCGAACGTGACCTCGCAGAACGACGTGTTGCCCGTCATGTCCACCAGGGGAGTGACTGTGACGCCCGGAGCGTGCATGTCGATCAGGAGGTAGGTGATGCCGTCCTGGCGCTGCTCCTGCGTACCCGTGCGCACCAGGGCGAACATGCGATCGGCGGCGCGGGCGTTGGTGATCCAGACCTTGCGCCCGGTGACGACGTACCGGTCGCCGTCGCGGCCGTCGCGGCGGGCGCGGGTGCGCAGGCTCGGGAGGTCGGAGCCGGCGTCCGGCTCGGAAAACCCCTGGCACCAGATCTCGTCCCCGCGCAGCGCCGGCCGCAGGTAACGCTCACGCTGCTCCCGCGTGCCGTGCACGATCAACGTCGGGCCGACGACGAAGGTGCCCCCGCTCGGGTGCGCCGGCAGCCGGCGCCGGGAAAGCTCCTCGGTGTAGGCGACCTGATGGGCGAGGGACAGCTCCATGCCGCCCCACTCGCGGGGCCACCCCGGCGCCGCGAAGCCCTCGTCGACGAGCAGAGCGGCCCAGGACCGCTGCCACGCCAGGCGCTCGCCGACATCCTTGGGCGCGGGTCCAGGGTCGTGGGTGTCGAGGAACTCGGCGAACCGGGCACGCAGCTGCACGGGTGTCTCATCCATGGCGCTTCCAGCCAACTGCGCCGGGTGCCGGCCGGGCAAGGTTCCGGCGGGAAAGCAGATTCTCAGCCGTCTTCGAGTCGGCCGTCTTCGAGCTGCCATGCATGACGGCTGGCCGCCGGGAGCGTGACGCCGAGGATGCGGTCCACCAGGGGCAGGATCTGTGCCTCGGTCGTCGCGCGGTCGGGTGACCCGCCGCGGGAGATGACGTCGGCGGCCGGGCCGGACACGATGTGGAACAGGCCCAGGGCGTCACCTTCGGCGTCGACGCCGGGGCCGGCCGCACCGGAGGCGACCAGATCCGCCAGGGCGCGGACCAGCGGCGCGGTCAGGGCTGCGCGGCAGGCTTCGACCTGGTCCGGGAAGATGCCGAGCAGGTGGCGCCAGTGCGTCGCGAAGAGCACGGTCGGCTTCGCCACCCGGGGCACGTAGGCCATGTCCAGCACGCCGTCGAACCAGGCGCGGACCCGCACCAGCGGGTCAGGGTCGGTGCACACCCGTTCGAGGCGCTTGCTCGCCCGCGAGACGTCCTCCTCCAGCAGGTGGAGCAGGAGGTGATCCTTGGTCTCGAAGTGACGGTAGAAGCACCGCGTCGACAGGCCGGCGGTGCGCAGCACGCTCTCGACCTTGAAGCCCCACCAGCCGCCACGGGCCAGCGCAGCCCGCGCCGCGGCGGTCAGGCGGGCCACCTCGTCCTCTGGACTCGCCGCTGGACCGGTCGAAAGCACGTGGGGGCGAACTAACCCTGCCTCGTTCACGGTGTCGACGGTAAGCGCGAGCGTGAGCCCTGTCTATCGATGGGTTGCGAGGCGGATGCGGCTGTTGTCCCACGTCAGCGGTGGGCCGACCGGTCTGAGCCGGATCGTGGCCATACCCGATCCGTAGTGCGCGGCCGTCGCCGCAGGCAGCCCCGCGGTCGGCAACGAGAAGCCCGCATACTTCGTGTCGCTCAGCTCCGCGACGCGGACCGCCTGTTCCCGGTCGAGCGCGCGGTCCAGGACCGTCGCCTCGCACGACAGCTGGACCGCGGTCAGCTCCACCCAGGCCCGCCCCGACTCGATCAGGAACGAGGCGCGGGGATCGCGGCTGATGCGCAGCACTTTCCTGCTCTTCGCCGGGGTACGCAGGTAGATGTCCGAGCCGTCGACCACGAACCAGCTCGGCAGGGCGACCGGCCAGCCGTCAGCCTTCAGCGTCGTCACGATCGCGGTATGGGCGCCGCGGATGCGCTCCCACGCCTCCTGCTCGGTCAGTTGGATGCCCTGTGTCCCTGGTTCGCTCCCTCGCTCGCGCCCTCCGCGGCCGGGCTCCTCCGTCGCCCGACCACTCCGCTTGCTCGCTCCTACGCTCACGGCACCTCCGGTTCGCTCATCGGGCTGCCAGCGCGCCGAGCGCCGCAGCGTGGAGTGCGTGTCGGGGACCGTTGAGGCGCCGGACCGCCTCTGCCCGGCGCACCGTCAGGTGCATGCCTGTCTCCCAGGCGTAGCCCATGCCGCCGTGTAGGTGCAGGCAGCGCTCGCCGGCGACGGCGACGGCTTCGACCGCAGCCAGGCTCCCCGCCGCGGCGAGCGCGTGGGCGTCGCGATCCCGCGAGTCCCACGCGGCAGCCGCGGCTCGCACGCAGGCGCGGGCGGCCTGGAGCCCGGACCAGGCGGACGCAAGTTGGTGCTGGACCGCCTGGAATGCCCCGATCGGCCGACCGAACTGCTCGCGCCCGCCCAGGTAGACCTTGGTCGTAGCGATCGCGACCTCACCCGCCCCCACAAGCTCGGCTGCCCGCAGTATCCGGCCGAGCGCCGACGCCCGTTCGAGGAGGACGGGACCGGCGATCTCGCCCTCGATCTCGCCCTCGCCCTCGATCTCGATCTCGTCGACCACCGGGAGATCGCGAAGTCGGCGGCTCACCCGCGGACGGGTGGGGTCCATGTCGTCGACGTCCGCCGGATCACCGAGGACCGCATGGACCCGCAGCGAGCGACGGTCCGGGGCCGGGGCCAGCAGGACGTCCGGCGGCAGCGGCTCGGCCACGACCGCGAGGTCTGAGGGAGCAGGATCGAACGCCGCGACCACGTGGCCCGCGAGGATCCGCTCCGCCAACGCCGTACCGGCGGCGCCGCCGGCGGCGAGGAGTGCCGTGGCCACGACCGCCGCATCGAGCACCGGCTCGGCCAGCAGTACCCGCCCCACCTCCTCGGCGACGAGGGTCGCGTCGACGCAGGACAGGCCGAGCCCGTGGGGATCGGGGGCGAGAACCGCGGGAACACCCAGCTCCGCCAAGTCCACCATGCGCTCACGCCGAGCGCCCGTGGCGCCTACGCCCGCCTCGCGGCGCACTGTCGCGGCGATACCCTCGCGCTCGAGAACCTCACGCGTCGCTCGCGCTAGAGCCCAACCGTCGGCACTGGGAAGAAGGTTCATAACGTCCACCAGTCGACTCGCCCGCGGCGACGGGCGCAAGCATCCAGTCGAGAACGGCGGTTTCGATCGGGCGTGGGTCCAGGTGCCCTGCCTGCCCGGACACTGCCCCTGTGAGCACTTCATCCTGGCGAGCGCCGCTGCGTGAACTACTCGCCAGTACAGCCGCGCAGCACCCCCTGTCGCTCGCCGTCAGCACCCCGGCTGGGACCTCGGCGACGTTCGGCGAGCTCGCCGCGGCCAGTGCGGCGCTCAGCAGCCGGCTGCAGCCGGGTACCCGGACCGGCGTCCGCCTGGGCAACGACCTCGCCTCCGTCGTCGCCCTTCATGCCGCGTGGCGGGCCGGCGGGAGCGTCGTCTCGCTCGGGCGCCTGCTGCCGGACGCCGAGGTGACCCGCCGGGCGAGCGAGGCCGGCTGCGCCACGATCGTCGAGCCGGACCCGGACGGGCTCGACGCACGTCTGCACCCCGTGGGCGCGGCGACCCAAGCCCGCACCGCACCTCCCGACGAGGCCCTGGTCATGTTCACCTCGGGGACGACCGGGCGGCCCAAGGGCGCCGCGATCGCCTTCTCCGCGCTCGAAGCGAGCATCCGCGGCATCGCCGCCGGCAGCGGACTACCACCGCAGGGCCGACCGGTGCGGACACCGGCCCGCGAGCCGCAGCCGGTGTTCGTCCCCGTCGCGCACATGGGCGGGTTCCTGACCTCGCTCACGTCCTGGTGGCTGGGCAAGCCGGTGTTGCTGTGCCACAAGTTCTCCGTCGAGCTGGTCGCGCGGATCGCGGCCGAGAGCAGGATCGGCGTGCTGCGCCTGACCCCGTCGATGGTCTACGAGCTGGTGCAGGCAGCTGCGTCGGTCACGCTCCCCGGGGTCAGCAGCGTGACCGTCGGCACCGCGCCGCTGCCCGAAACCACGCGCGTCGCCTTCGAGGCCCGCTACGGCGTACCCGTGCTGCGCAACTACGGCCAGACGGAGTTCGCCGGCGCCATCGCGTTCGAACGGCCCGACGACGTCGCGGCCGGACGGCGGCCCCCGGGCAGCGTCGGACGCGCCGCTCCGGGCGTCCAGGTGCGGATCGTCGACACCGACGGGATGGAGCGCCCGCGGGGGTGCATCGGGGAGATCCAGGCCCGCGCCGCGTCGGCGATGTCGGGCTACCTCGACGCCGACGGTCGGTTGAGTGCCGCCACGACGGGCGGCTGGATCGCGACCGGTGACCTCGGTGCCCTTGACTCCGACGGGTTCGTCAGCGTCGTCGGTCGGGTCAAGGACCTGATTCTCTGCGGAGGCTTCAACGTCTACCCTGCACAGGTCGAGAGCGCGCTCAACCGGATCGACGGAGTGGTGGACAGCGCCGTGGCCGGCGTGGCGGACGACCGGCTCGGGGAGATCCCGGTCGCCGTCGTCGTCGTCGTTGGCGGCGGCGGCGGCGGGGCCGGGCTCACCGAGGAGGGGCTGCGCCAGTCCCTGCGGGCCGAGTTGGCGGCCTACGAGCTCCCCCGCAGGATCCGGTTCGTCGCCGCCATCCCGCGCCTGGACACCGGCAAGGTCGACCGAGTAACCGTCGCCGCGCTGCTGACCACCGAGGAGGCTGCCTCGTGACCCATCGCCCCGGCGCCGTCCGCCGCTCCGCTCCTCGCTTCGCTGCGATGCTCACTTTGGACGCCGCCTCGTGACCCATCGCCCCGGCGCCGTCCGCCGCTCCGCTCCTCGCTTCGCTGCGATGCTCACTTTGGACGCCGCCTCGTGACCACGGTTACCCCGACCGCGGTCGAGAGCGACAACCTCGACTCCTTCCGCACCGAGCTCCGTGGCTTCCTGCGCGACCACACTCCGCCACCCGTGCATGGTGGCTCAGCGATCGCCGATGAGCTCACGCCCGCGGACGTCGAGCGCCAACGCGCCTGGCAGCGCCAGCTACACGACGGCGGCTGGGCGGGCGTGGCGTGGCCGAAGAGCCACGGTGGCCGTGGCGCGGGTGCCCGCCAGCAGCTGGCGTTCCACGAGGAGATCGCGCTCGCCGGTGGGGACACGATGACGGGCCTGTTCCTCGTCGCCCTCTCCCATGCGGGGCCGACCGTCATCGCGCGAGGCACTCCCGAGCAGCAGCAACGATGGCTGCCGGGCATCCTGCGGGGAGAGATCATCGCGGCCCAGTGCTTCTCCGAGCCCGGCGCCGGGTCGGACCTCGCCGCGATCAGCACCAGGGCCGTCGTCGACGGGGACGCCCTGATAGTCACCGGCGAGAAGCGGTGGAGCACGTTCGCGCAGTACGCCGACATCGCGGAGCTGCTCGTGCGCACGGATCCGCTCAGCCGACATGGTGGTCTCACCTACGCCGTGGTCGACCTGGACTCTCCCGGTATCACCATCCGGCCGTTGCGGACGATCGGCGGGCCGAGCGAGTTCTGCGAGGTGCGCTTCGACGAGGTACGCGTCCCACTGACCAACGTGATCGGAGCGGTGGGTCAGGGCTGGCAGGTGGCGACGACGACCCTGCTCTTCGAGCGCAGCACCATCACCGCCCCGATCGTGCTCGGCGCCCTGCATGCGCTGCGCCGGCTCAGCCAGCTCGTGGCCGACGATCCCGTCGCAACCGCGGAAGTCGCGGAACTCACCGTGCGCGCCCTCGCCGTGCGAGCCCTGCTCGAACAGTCGGTTGACGAGCAGGAAGCCGGCATCGAAGGGGCGGGACCGTCGGCGCTGAAGCTCCTCGCGACCGAGCTGAACTACGACGTCCGGCACCTGCACGCCCGCCACGACCAGTCCGCGTCACAGCCGTGGTTCACGTCCTTCGGTCTGCGTATCGGCGGCGGCACGTCGGAGATCCAGAAGACGATCATCGCCGAACGCGTGCTCGGCCTGCCCAGACACCGATAGGAGAACCCGTGCCCGCGCCCCTGGACGGCTTCCGCGTCCTCGACCTCTCGATCGGCATCGCCGGCGGCTACACGACCAAGCTGCTCGCCGACGCCGGAGCTGAGGTCGTCACGTGCGAGGACGCCGCCGGCGACCCCCTGCGCCGCTGGTCAGCGAGCGGCGCGGCCATCGCCGCGGACGACGACGGCGCCCTGTTCAAGGTCCTCGCCGCGTCCAAGCAGTCCGCCGTGCCCACCCTCGAGGAGGCGCTGGACCTCGTCCGCTGGGCGGACGCGATCGTCTGGTCACCCGGGTCCGAACTCGCCGCCAGCATGAGCCCGGCCAGGGTGCGGGAGCTCAACCCGACCGCCCTGGTGTTGTCGATCACCCCCTTCGGACTGGCGGGCCCGTGGGCCGGCCGGCCGGCCACCGAATTCACGCTCCAGGCCATCTCGGGCGGGGTGTTCGCACGAGGCACCCCCAGCCGGCCACCGGTCTGCGTCGGCGGGCGGACCGGCGAGTGGCTGTCGGGCATGATCGGCGCGGTTGGCCTCCTCGCGTCCTACCGCCGACGCCTGCGCACCGCCCAGGGTGAGCTCCTCGACCTGTCGATGCTCGAGTCGATCGTGCTGACCCACACCATGTACGAGGTCAACTACCGCAGCATCGCCGGGGTCCCGCCGTATACCCGCCGCCTGCTCAACTTCCCCGGCATCGAGCGCACCAAGGACGGCTGGGTCGCGTTCATGGTCGTGACCGGCCAGCAGTGGCTCGACTTCTGCCTGATGGTCGAGCGGGCGGACTGGATGGACAACGAGAGCCTCATCCGCCTCGAACAGCGGATCAGCCGGCGGGACGAGCTGGCGCCCGTGATCGCCGGCTGGATGACGACGCACACCACCGACGAGGTCATCGAGATAGCAGAGGCGCTGCGCGTGCCGGTCGCCCCCGTCGGCAACGGTGCGCTCACACCGCGGTTCGACCACCTGGTGGCCAACGGGCTCATGACGACGAACCCCCGGGGTGGCTTCGTCCAGCCCAACCATCCCTACCGCTTCCCGCGGAGCAGCCTCCAGCTGCGTGACTTCGCGCCGGCGCCCATGCTCGGCGAGCACACCGCGAAGGTCACGACCACCTGCGCCCCGCGAGAGCTGACCACAGGGACCGAACCGGCGGCGCTCCCCTTTCAGGACCTACGGGTCTGCGACCTCACCGCGTTCTGGGCAGGACCCATCGTCGGCTACGTGCTCGCCATGCTCGGCGCCGACGTCATCAAGGTCGAGTCCGTGTCCCGGCCGGACGGCATGAGGATGCGCGGCGCCAGGTCGTTCCGCGAGGACCTCTGGTGGGAGACAGGTCCGAGCTACCACGGTGGCAACGCGGGCAAGCGGGGCATCACCCTCGACCTGGGCAGCGAGGAGGGCAGGGAGCTGCTCCTCGAGCTTGTCGCACACTCGGACGTCCTCGTGGAGAACTTCACGCCCCGCGTCATGGCCTCGTGGGGGCTGACCTACGACGTCCTGAAGGCCGTGCGGCCCGACCTCATCTACGCACGACTACCAGCGTTCGGTTCCGACGGCCCGTGGCGGGACCGATCCGGCTATGCACAGACCATTGAGGCGGTCTCCGGCATCGCCTGGATGACGGGCTACCCCGACACGCCGCCGCAGTTCGCCAATTCCGTCGGCGATCCACTCGCAGGCTCACACGCGACGATCGCGATCTCCCTGGCCCTCGAACACCGCCGACGCACCGGAGAGGGCTCTCTCATCGAGGCTCCGATGCTCGGCGGAGCGCTGAACATCTGCGCCGAGCAGTACGCCGAGTTCAGCGCCTACGGGGCACTCCTGAAGCGGGACGGGAACCGGAGCCCCACGGCGGCACCGCAAGGGCTGTACCTCTGCGCGGACTCCGGCGGTGACACCTGGGTCGCGGTCTCGGTCGAGACCGAGAGACAGTGGCACGGGCTGCGCACGGCCCTCGGTGAGCCGTCTGGATGGGACTGCCTGAACAGCCGCGAGCAGCGCCGGGCCCAGCACGACGCCATCGACGAGACCATCAACGCCTGGACGTCCGCACGCGGCGCGGCCGAGGTCGAAGACGTCCTGGTCAGCCACGGCGTGCCAGCTGCGGTCGTCGGCAACGGCGCCTTCCTGGATTCCAACCCGCAGCTGCAGGCCCGCGGCTTCTTCGAGGATCTCGCCGGCCACCCGGTCGTCGGATCGGCGACCCACTCCGGCTACCCGATCCGCTTCTCCGGTGGACCGCACCCGCCCGTGCATCGACGGACCCCGCCGCTCCTGGGCGAGCACAACCGCGAGGTCCTCGGCGGCCTCCTCGGGCATTCCGACGCCCAGCTCGCCGCGTGGGAGGCCGCGGGCGTGATCGGGACGAAGCCGAAGCACGGCTGAGCCGGTCGGGATCAGCGTGCCGTCCGCTGGCAGGAGTGACGGGCCCGGAAACGACGACGACGCCGTCCGACCGAAAGGCGACCACTGGTGATCGTCGATCTCCGGTGGGCGGGTAGGGTCGTGACCAGCGTGTTCGACTGTCGCCGCCGCGGGGAGTATTTCCATGGGTCGTCGGTTCAACACGGCGGGACCGTGCCGGCCGGGGATCGACTACATGGTCCCGGCGTTGTCACGGCTGCCGGAGGTTCCCGGGCTGGTGGCGCGGGAGGGCTACTTCGTCGTGCACGCCCCGCGACAGACGGGGAAGACAACGACGCTGCTGGCGCTCGCCGATGAGCTGACGGCCGGTGGCCGGTATGCGGCGCTGCGGTTCTCCTGCGAGGTCGGCCGCGCGGCGGGCGACGACTACGCCGCCGCGACCCGCGGCATCCTCGACCGGATCCGGGCGAGCGCCGAGGACGCGCTGCCGGCGGATCTTCGCCCGCCGCCGTGGCCGAAGGCGTCGGAAAGCACCCTCCTCGTCGAGGCGCTGCGGGCGTGGGCGCAGATCTGCCCGCGGCCCCTGGTGCTGTTCTTCGACGAGATCGACGCTCTGCGCGGTGAGAGTCTGATCAGTGTTCTCAGCCAGCTCCGCGACGGCTACAGCAGCCGGCCGCGCGACTTCCCCGCGTCGGTCGCGCTGTGCGGCCTGCGCGACGTCCGCGACTATAAAGCGGCAGCCGGGGGCGACCCGGCCCGTCTCGGGACCTCGAGCCCATTCAACATCAAACTGGAGTCGCTGCGATTGGGAGACTTCACCCTGGAGGAGGTGGCCGTGCTCTACGGCGAGCACACCGCCGACACCGGGCAGCCGTTCGCCCCGGGCGCCATGGAACACGCCTTCGAGCTGACCAGCGGCCAGCCGTGGCTTGTCAACGCGCTGGCCCGCGAGGTCATCGAGAAACTCGCGGTCCCCACCGCGGAGGCGATCACGGTCGACCACCTGGAGGAGGCCAAGGAACGCCTGATCCTTGCCCGGGCGACTCATTTGGACTCGCTGGCTGCCCGGCTCGCCGAGCCGCGTGTCCAGCGGATACTCGGCCCACTGCTCTCCGGCGACGTTCTGACGATCGAGCCGTATGACGACGACGTCAGCTACGTGCGTGACCTGGGCCTTATCGCGCACAGGGCCCCCGTCCGGGTCGCCAACCCGATCTACCGCGAGGTCATTGTCCGGGTCCTGTCGTCGAGCATCCAGGAAAGCGTCACCGCCGACCCGCGCTCCTTCATCCGTCCCGACGGCACGTTCGATTTCCCGAAGGTGCTCGACGAGTTCGCGGACTGGTGGATCGAGCACGGCGACTTTCTCATCACCGGCGGCTTCTACAACGAGGCCGCGCCCCAGCTCATCCTCATGGGCTACCTTCAGCGCGTCGTGAACGGCGGCGGCTATGTCGAACGCGAATACGGCGTCGGTGCCGGCCGGATCGACCTGCACGTCCGCTGGCCCTACACCACCCCCGACGGCACCCGTCACCTCCAGCGGGAGGCCCTCGAGCTGAAGACCTGGAGAGTGGGTCGCGCCAACCCGCTACGTCAGGGCCTCAAGCAGCTCGACCGTTACCTCGACCGCCTCGGTCTGGACGCCGGCACTCTGGCCATCTTCGACCAGCGCCCCGACGCCCCCGACATCGCCGAACGTACCGTCATCACCACGACGACCAGCCCTTCTGGCCGCACCATCACCCTCCTGCAGGGCTGAATCCGCGGGCGAGTCCGCCCAGCGACGGGGTCGTCGCGAACCGCTAAAAGCCCAGGTCGAAGCGCATGCGACACCCACCCAAGGCTCGACTGGTGGACCTAACGCGCCAGAATAATAACCTCTTAATCTTGGTTGAAAGTCCCGAAATCACCATCCGCCCGGTCTCTACGCGCCTCCTGACCAGGGGCGACGCCCAGTGAACGCGTAGGCGGACACCTTGCGGGCCAACTCGAACACGCGTTCCTCAGGTCTGGTAGGTCCGGACTCCGCGTCGGTGGGCGAGCAGCCGTTATTCCTCGCCGATGATCCGCAGACCGTGGTGATCCTTGAAATAGGCGTAGTCCTTGAGGTTCAAGGTGGCGAGCGGCAGGTTGTGGGTGAGGCAGCAGGCCGCGATCCACATGTCGTTGACCGGGCGGGGCTGTCCTGCCCGGGTGGCGTCCGCGGAGAGCCTGCCCCAGGCGGCGGCGACTGCCTCGTCGCCGGGCAGCACGGGGATTCCGGAGAGCCAGTCGGCGAGCTCCTGGCGTCGGCGGCCGCCCCAGGCTCGCAGGTCGGTCCACTTGGTCAGCTCGCCGAAGGTCACGAAGGTGATCAGGGGTCGACGGCCGATCAGACGGGTTGCCACGGGCCCGTCGAGCCTGCGTTTGTGGCTCAGGGAGACGACGTCGGTGTCCAGGACGACAGGCTGCATGGCGGCGGCTCAGGCGACGTCGCGTCGACGCTCGGCATAGGTGAACGCGAGGAACTCGTCGAGTTCCTCGTCGGAGTCGAAGGTGTCGGCGGCAAGGTCGTCGAGGGACCGGATGGGCTGGGTGCCCTTGGCGGCCAAGAGCTCCTCGGCGGTGACCGGGGGGCGCAGCGGCGGGTACAACGGACGATCGGCTTCCGGAGTGCTCATGACGAGGGCCTCCTCGCTGGTGTCTCCGGCTGGCTGCGGGCTGGGCCCATGATACGGCAGTGTGCCGGTCGCTACCCGTAACCGTCTGTTGTCAGACGGGACCGTCGCCTTCCCGCACACCGGCACGGACGGCGGTGACGTGACGGAAGGCCGTGCTGGTCCCGGCACCGAAGCGGCGGCACGCTGGGCGTCGTCGCACCCGCACCGCGGATGGTTACAGATGGGAGGTCCAAGGGTTGACGAGTGGGACGCCCATCGGGGCGAAATCGGACTCGTTGCGGGTGACGAGCGTAAGGCTGTGTACCTGGGCGGTGGCGGCAATCAGAGCGTCGTGAGCAGGGCGCCGGTCGAGCACGTGGAGTCTCGCCGCCGAGTCGGCGACGGCCTGGTCGACGTCGAGCAGCCGGCCCGTATATGCGGGTAGCACGTTGTGATCCAGCCACGACTCGAGGACTGCCGCCTGTCCCGAGTCGTGTCGTCGCTTGTTTTCGATGCCGGCGCGCAGTTCCAGCACGGTGATGACCGAGAGGAATGTGTCCGATGGCGCCAAAGCCCCTGCCCAGGCGTTGAATCGATCATCCCTACGCTTGGCCGGCTTGCGGAGCTCCGAGATGACGTTGGTGTCGAGCAGGAAACTCACAGGTCGACCTCGCGCAGCGAGTCCCGCGGGCGCGCGGGCTCGAAATCGATGTCCTCGTCCAGGACGAACGCGTCTCCCAGTCTGCCGGCCGTGTCCGTGAGCCGCTGATAGTCGGCGAACGACAGCAGGACGTGTGACGGCCGACCACGATCCGTAATGATCACCGGGCCGCTCGCGGCAGCCCGTTTGACCGCGCTCACGTCGCGGTTGAACTCCCGGGACGAGACCACGCTCATCGCGATCACCTCCCAATGTAGTGTAGGTACGTACCTACACTACTCCCTACGGGCGGCGAAGAACGCGGCGCGGCCGACTAGATCATCTACGGCGACGGCGGAATAGATCGTGTCGGACGCCAGTGTCATGTCGTCGCATGAGGGCGTGGCGAGGAACCGGCGGATCGCGGTGGAGGACGCCGTGGTGCTGTGCGGCGCGAACACCGACCCGACCGATCTCGTCGCTTCCCAAGGCCGTTAGCGCCTCACCAAAGTCTGTGGGGGTCGGCAGAAGTCGGCCTCTACCCCGCCGGTCCGAGCCCGTTCTTACGACTCAGGAAGCGGCGGAAACGACCAGCACGACGAGAGTGATCACGCCGACCAGCCAGACCCCAACGGTGGACAGCAGGATTCCGCCCATGACGAACGAGTCCGTCCATGACCACGTCTGCGTCGCGGTGGACGGGGTCAGCGGAGCCCGCTGACCGGGAACCCACGACCCGCCGGCCGCCGCCACCTCGCTGACGAGATCGGCCAGCCGAACCTGCACCTCGGCCGGGAACGCCTCGGCCGGCGCGCGGACCCGCAGCGCGTTCGCGGCCTTCCACGGCTCGGCCTGCGCCGCGAGGAACGCCGCCCGGGCGGCGTCAGCCTCGGGGTCGTCCCGCGCGGACAGGAACCACCAGCGTCCGGCCGCAACCTCGTCGCCGAGCTCCCGACAGACCGCGCCCAGCAGATCGAGCGCCTCTGGATCCGCCGGATGCTGCGCCAGCAGACCGGCCAGCCGATCCCGGGCGAACGGCAGCCGGCCGGCCGCAACCTCGGCGCGGGCAGCCGCGACCACCCGCGCACGCGACGCCTCCACCGCCAGCTCGACCATTCCGGATCCCTTCCCGCCGATCCGGGCCGACGTGGGTGGACGCTTCGGGCAACGGCCCGTCACAGCGGCCCTCGACCGCGAACCGCGAGGATGCGGGCGCGGCCGGGGACCACGGCGACCGTAGCCCCCCACCCCCGCACACAGCGACCGAATTATCCGCACTGGCCCCGCGGTGCACCCCCATGGCCCGTGGGCTGCGACGCTGACCCTGTGAAACTGACCCTGTGAAACTGCTCTCCCGCACCGGCGCGTCCGTCGAGCTGCGCCCCGTCCGCTACCAGTTCCACTCGGTGAGATCCGACACGGACAGAGACAGGTGGGATGCCAACTGGCTCGTCGTACGCGGCGACGTCCAAGCGCCCGACGGACGCGGCTGGTCGTTCACCGAGCCGTGCCTGACCACCTGGGAGGCCCGCGGCCTCGCCCAGTGGTTCCACCGGGTCGCCACCGGGCAGGTGACCCGCTGCCCCGCCCCGGACGAAGACGCCGACGACGTCCTGTCCTTCACCGAGCCGAACCTCGCCTTCAGCCTGCACAGCCAGGACCCACACACAACGCACCTCCGCCTGCACCTGTCGGCGGAAGCGGCACCGCCGTGGACGGCGCAGGACGCCCGCTGGCACTGGAGCGCGTTCTGCCTGTCCCTCCACCTCGGGATCGACGAGATCCGCGACGCGGCCGAGCAATGGGAACGGGACCTCGCGCCCTTCCCGACCCGATAGCGCAATCAGCCCACCGTCTGCGACCCGGCCGCTCACGCCACAGGTATGGCGGTCATCGAACCGATCATCTCAGCAGTGCCCGGTCAGGACGACGATCTCGCGACCGTCGCCGTCCACCCAGATACCCGCCGTGTACGCCACATCGCCACCGGACCGGGGATGTTGCGTCACCGCGCTGCGGACCTCCTGCCAACGGCGTTGGCCGTCTGCCCCGTCGACGTAGTCCATCTGCCCCGCCGCCCAGTAATAGATGACAAGCGGCGATCCGGCACCGATCCTCTGATCGCAGACGCGACGCGCCGTCTTCGTCGTGCGACGGGTGTAGGTGATGCCATCGGGAGTCGTCAGCTGACCGGCAGCGATCCGCTCGAACTGCTCCCGATCCAGCGGACACTGCATCCGACCATCCTCCCGATAATTGACGTGGACGGCCAAGGCGCCGGCTACGTTCTCACGGCCGTAACGCGGATCCTTCTGGCGGTCTTCAGGCAATCCGAGCATCAAGCCGAAAGTCAGCATGTCACTGTCAACGAGGGGGCCACCGCTACATCCTCCCACGTCAATGCCTGCCAGGCTGTCCTGCTGGTCAAGGTGAAACTGCAGGCAGTATCGATCGTTGACGAGCGTGCGGTCGGCAGTCAAGGTTCCACTCAGCGAAAACATGCCCTGACTTCGAACCCCGATGGGAAAACCCCAAAGCCCGACCGGCCCGAATACACGAGCCCGCACAGAAAGGCGCAAGGCGCGGAACTCGGCGGGAATCTCTTCGAACTCCAACAGGACAATATCAAGATCCGGGTCGTCGTCGAGAATATGTGCACGCACCAAGCGAACTGCACCGGGCACGGGGACTTCGACATCCAGCGAGCACCGCACGATCCTCTCGTTGCGGCGAGCGAATATATGCCGGGCAGTGAGTCCGAGGCCACCGCCGATCGCGAAACACGACCCCCAACCATCATCGATCCGAATGCGGGCCACGAAAGGGAGGCCGCCGAGTGTTCCGACGGCCATCACATGTCCTCGGCCAGTCGTCCACGGATCTCTGCAGCTTCCTCTCCGCGGTCCACGTCGTCGAGAAGATCAGCCAGGAGGCGGCAACCATGTTCGAAACGGGGACCGAAGACCTCGGGAAGCTGGCCGGCCAGAACGCCGAACATTTCCACCGCTTCAGCAGCCGCTGCGACCGCGTCTTCTCCCTTCACGCCACGAAGGACCGATGCCATCACGGTCAGCGACATCGCGAGGTCGGGGAGGTAGGCGTCGGGGGCCACCTCGGCCAACCGCCGGTAGAGCTCGACCGCCTCGGTGGCGGGCGCGAGCGCCTCGGCGCGCTGGCCCACCTCCGACAGCCGGTTCGCCAGATTGTTCAGCGACCCGGCGAGGTTGGGCAGGTAGGCGTCGGGGGCCACCTCGGCCAACCGCCGGTAGAGCTCGACCGCCTCGGTGGCGGGCGCGAGCGCCTCGGCGCGCCGACCCACCCCCGACAGGAAGGCCGCCAGATTGTTCAGCGACCCGGCGAGGTTGGGCAGGTAGGCGTCGGGGGCCACCTCAGCCAACCGCCGGTAGAGCTCGACCGCCTCGGTGGCGGGCGCGAGCGCCTCGGCGCGCCGACCCACCTCCGACAGCCGGTTCGCCAGAGTGTTCAGCGACCCGGCGAGGTCGGGGAGGTAGGCGTCGGGGGCCACCTCGGCCAACCGCCGGTAGAGCTCG
>NZ_CAUVXP010000084.1:0-25858 GCF_963555955.1 Protofrankia sp. Cas3 | reverse complement strand
CGCTCCCGCCCCCAACCCCCACACCTACGTCCCCAACCCCTTGGGCTGGCTCGACCCCCTCGGCCTCGCACCGTACACAATTCTCTCAGTGATCCACGAAGATTCGCGCCTGGTCAAGGAGGCGGAAACGGCCGGGCGAACTCATCAGCGCAGCATAGATAATCTGACCTCCCAGCTTTCCCGCGGAAACCTGAATCCCGGCATTGGGAGCAAGTATCTGTTCGATGATGTTTTCGAAGCGCGGGCTCGGGATGGTGCTCGGGTTTATTTTAGAAATATTGAAAATAGAGTGGCGATTCTTGCAAAATCATCAAAGGCTAACCAGCCTCGGGTAATCGGAATTCTTAGGGAACTCTATGGTCAATGATGGGCGCTGGGAAAGAGATGGGCCTTATCTGCGTCATGTAGAAGAAGGATTCACCTTGACCCTACTCGTCGGGATGGAACTAGAGGCTCCGCTGGACGTCATGGTTGAGCTTTCTGACGGTGTGCAACGATTTGCTACTATATTTACTCCTGACTCAATTGGCCGAATTCAAAAAAAAGATGTTGAATCAGGTGAATGTTTGAATGGTAGATATTTTTGGGCCAAGAACATCATTCTTGTTGACACAATTGATTCGGGCTTGGTTGAATCAATTGTACTTGACCTGATCAGATCTGGTGAGATTTATCATGCTTTTGGTACAGAGCGTTGATTATAACGAGAAAAGTCCCGAGATCGGTCGCCATGTGGCTGGGTAAGGGGCGACGAAGAACGTTGTTGATGCGAAACTCGATGGCATGATGGCGACAATGCGGGTGAGACCAGGGGGCGCGTACTCCGGGTCGCTGCTGAGGGCTTTCGGTGGCGCCAGCGCCTACGAGACCGTGCGCCGGTGACTTGATGAGCACTGGCAGCTCAAGGCCATTGTCACGATGGACCGCTTCCGTGCTGAGAATCCTGAAGACTGGGCCGAGTACTTGGCCGAGGGGGAGGAGCGGAGCGCGGTCGACGCCTCGGCTACCGAGGTGTGGGACGAGACAGCTTGGCGCGGGTGCCAAGCCCTGGGATGTGTGTGGTGGCTGGACTTCACATTATACGCATCGTTTTGAAGTTCACGTCAGGCCGGGGCCGCGTGATTGGCTGAAGCAGTTCGAGATTAAATCGGATGAACCGGGGTGGTATTCGCTGCCCGCGGAGCGGGTTTCGGAGTTCAATGCAAGGGTTGTGAAAATTATTGTGAGGCCACGCTGACGACTAATTTTTTGATCAAAAGTACGTTTCTCTCCAGTCTGGTATCGATTGCTCGCCAGCCGTCGACGTTGCCAAGTGAACTCAATGAAGAGTTTCGGCGGGCGCTTCTTGATTTCGGCTCGATGACCGATGATAATGTTTCCGCCGTGGATCGTGTACTGATGCAGCGGACTAACGGCAACGATCCGTCGGTCATCGCGCTGACCGTGGGAGCAAACGCGGTTCCCTTGGCAAGCGTAACCAACTCTGCGGAAGGATCCGACATTCCGGCCGGCGTCCGCGGCGATTTTCCGGAGCTGGAGCAAGCAGACTGGGATGCGGTGCTGAGAGTCGTGACAATGATCTTGACCGCACTGGAGTCGGAGCCGCTCCTCGAAACAGGCCCTGAGTAATGACGGTCTTCGGGATCGGTCCTGGTTGTCCGGATCGGGATCAGGTGGCTGCCGGGGGTCCTTCCTCGTCGTCGGGCAGCGGGGTGGCCTGGAGGGCTACCTGTACGCCGATGGCGGCGGCTTCCAGTTCGGCCGGGTCGTCGGGGTGGTTGACCGTGCCGTCGGGGAGGACGGTCGAACCGGCCTGGGGCGAAGAAGACGTCGGTGCCGGTGGTGAATGCTTCGGCACGTATGGGCTCGGACAGTGGTGATCCTGTACCGCGGCGAGCTTGGATGGTATCGGCGATCTCCGGGTCGAGTGGTCCGGCCTCCCTGCGAGCGCAGGGTACTGCGGAACAGTCCTGAAGGGCTGGCGGTGGTCGGGGTCTGTGTTCCGCGGAACGCACCGGTCGCCCGGCTGTCGTGGACGAGCGTGGCGAGCGTGGCGAACGTGGCGTTACCCGCCAGCTGGGCGTCCCCGGGTCGATCCAGCGCGGGGGCCTCCTGGGGCGGCGGAACCTCCAGCATCGTGTTACTCACGGCATGTCCTCACTCTCGGAAAGTTACATCGTTATTTCTACAGGCCCCGGCCATACCGTTACGGTCACACCGGCCGCATAGCGTCTGTACGCGTCTGAAAGGTGGTGAGTGAACAGCCAACTGGATAGGCAGGAAACCGACGCCAGCGGCCTGTGGGCTCCCGGCGCGATCGTGCATGTCCCGTCCAGCCGCGCTGTGGTCCGGTAAGTCACTCCTCAGATCGGTCCTGGTTCTGAGATAACGGCCCTCCAAGAAGCAGCGGCTTCCGATGAGAGGTTGACCTCATTGGAACTGCTACATCTGGCGACGCCCTATGTCCAGATTACTGAAGGTGAGGTGATCGGCTATAAGGGAAAGAGCGAGGCTGCGCTGCCTCTTGTAACATTCAGGGCCGTCGACAGCACATCTTGGGATCTATACGGCCGATACGAAAGTAATGATCCTCTTGAATTTCAAGGGGGGTTCAATCCACCTTGCTACGTGCCTAATCCGATAACACGGCTGGACCCGTTTGGATTGGCACCTTGCGATCGGTTGAACTGGAGTTCGCGGGCAAACCGGACTTCGGTGCAGAATGCATTTGCGCATTGGAAGAAACGCGGCGGCCAATTTCCGCACATTCCGAACGCGCTGCAGTTCGTGCGGAAGGCCCATGAATTCATGGATAAGCCTCCATTGGGGGCACGAACCGTCCGCACCACGAGGTATGACGGCGCGGTGGATATCGAGACGTGGGATCCTGCTACGAATATTTTTGGCGTACGTTCCGATGGCGGGTTGATGCGTACGTTCCAGGTGCTCGATCCCTCCCATCCCAGCTACGCCAACATTGTCGGCAGGTTTTAGATGGCTTCGTCAGATGGCAGCGATACCAGCTGTCGGGTTTGCGGCCTTGACTTGGGTGAACCCCCATGGGGGCCAGATGGTTCGAGTCCCACCTATATCATCTGTTGGTGCTGTGGCACAGAAGCGGGTGTGGACGATATTACTCGAGAATCGGCACTGTATTTTCGAAAAAAATGGATCGATTCCGGTGCGCAGTGGTTCAGTCCGAGGGAGCGCCCTGTTGGCTGGGATTTGCAAGAACAGATAACTCATATTCCAGCTTGCTACAGGTGAAGAGATAGTTGCACAACCGGGGTGGAAGGGCTGGGACGAAGCGTTTGAGGGTTTCGGGCGGTGCTCGTCGCTGACCGTGAACGTGGGGACACCGCTGGGTTCACAGGATTTCGGGAAGAAGGGCGTGCATGTGCACGCCCAACGGCGTCGAAGTCGTCCTTCGTCCGGGTACCGACGGAATCGTGCTTAAACCCTTCTATGGTAAGGATTTCGGCGGCCCCTTTGATGCGGCCCTTCCTCATGTCGAGGAGGCCCTTCGGGGTCCGGTATTCCGAGCGAAGCTCAAGGGTCAGCTGGAGACCGCGCTGCCCGGTCTTGCGAAGAATCCGGATCGGCTGGTGAGGAATCGATCTATCGAAGTCCATCGACTTCTCAAATTGCTGGACAGAATTGGAAGATGAATGGCTGGAAATCGTTGGTCTCGAAGACTCTGCCGAGATTCCGGATCTACCATTCCGGGTGTGCCGGATAATCGGCTATCTGGGAACTGGGCCATATGATGACCTTCTCGTCGTCGTTCTGGATGGTGACCGGGGAAGGTTGGTGATAGCGAATGGAGATTCGGCGGGAGTCAATTGCGTTGCCATGACTTCAAGCTGTCGAATTTTGGTTCTCAAAGAACTCGTCAGAGTCGACTTTGAGGCCGTGCATGCGGGCGCCTACGAGGTGTTGGTCCCACCGGCCGGCAAACTGCTTGCCGCCAGTCGCAACGGTGTCGCCGCCGACCTACCGATCTGGACGGTCGGCTCGGATGATCTGATCACGGCGTGGCGGGCGTAAGGCCATGGACCTGGATGGTATCGGCGATCTTTGGCTCGAGCGGTCCGATTCCCTGGGAGGCAGTGCGCTGCGGAACAGTGCTGAACGGCCGGTAGCGGTCAGGTTCTGTGTTCCGCGGAACACCCAGATACAGCGGCATCGTAGGTAGAAAAGGTCATCATAACGGCCGATTCAACCTACTGTCGGACGACATTCGGCCGAACGGTAGGTGGTTCCGGTCATCAGGATGGCCTCAACGACCTACGCACCCCGGCCCCGTCACCCGGATTCTGTTCACCGGCGGCATCACATGGCAGACGGTGAAGCCTTTTGACCGGCACGACCACGCCACTCTGGTCCGTGACACGGCGTCAGTACCGGGGGCCGGCTACCGGGGGTGCCGGGGGCCGGCTACCGGGCCAGCTGCACCAGGGCCGTGGTGCGGGCGGTGGCGAGGTGACCGCGGCCGGCCGGAGCGGCGAAGAACTGGTCGGGTTCCAGTCTGAAGCCGTGCTCGCGTGCCGTCACCGGCACGGTGGGCGTGAGCAGCAGCCGGGCACCGCTGGTCATGATCTCGCTGACGACCCGGGCGAGGGAGCGGCGTTGGCCAGTGAGGATGGGCGCCGCGTCGCCGCACAGCACCAGCGCGTGGCGGCCGAGCGAGCCGGGGCCCGCGATGTCCTGAAGCAGCGTCGGGCCGTCGGTGAAGTTGACCTGGGTCGGAATCAGGGTGATCTGTTCGCAGTCGTCGACGACCACCGCGTACCGGCCGTCGCCGAAGGCTTCGGCCGTGGCCCGTAGGTCGGTGTCCTGCACCGTCGTCCCGGTCACGATCCGGACGCCGTCGTCGTCATCCCCGACAAGGGTCGGCAGCGGTGAGCGTGGTGGGGCGACGACCAGCACGCCGACGCCGATCCGCCGCAGCCCGCGAATGACGGTCGCCGCCGCGGTCGTCCGCCCGGACCTCGTGGGGCCGGAGACCAGTAGCAGGTGCGGCCCGACGTCGAAGAAGTCCAGGCCCACGATGTCGACATCCGGGCCGCCCACGCCGAGCGGCAGCCAGGCGTCGGACGGGGGTGGGTCGGGGAGCCGCAGGTCCTCGACCCTGAGCTGGGTCGGTAGCGGCGGGAACGGCCGTGGCAGGCGGGCTGGTCCGGCGGCGGGCAGTCCGGTGGCGGGAAACCCGGTGGTGGCCGGTCGGGTGGCGGGAAACCCGGTGGTGGCCGGTCGGGTGGTGGCAAGCCGGGCGGTGACCTGGCCGACGAGCATGTCGGGATCGATGTCCGGGCGACAGATCTGGATGTGCGTCCCGGTGGCGGCGTCCGCGGCTCGGCCGGGTACCGATGGCGGGCTTGCCACCCCCGACGGCAGGTGCGCCCGGCGCACATCCTCCTTGCCGAACGGTAGGAGCAGGCGGTGGGTGAACAGCGCCACCACCTTGCTGGTGAACAGCTCCTGGCCGCCCAGGGGCACCACGTGTACGCCCAGCGGCGGCCCGGCTACGATCGTTTCGCGTAGCGTGGTCAGCAGGGACGTCTCCAGGAATGTCGGGTCGCTGCGGTTTTCGAACCGCTCCCAGCCGTCGACCACAACGACGATCCACGGATCCCGCAGCCCTCCGGCCACGGAGCCGCCACCGAGGCCGATGCCGATGCCACCCAAGCGTCCTATCTGGCGCCGGGCGACCTCCTGGTGCAGCCAGGTGACGAACCGGCGGATGCGGTCGGGCTCGCCGCCGGCGATCACCGCGCCGCAGTGCGGCAACCCCGCGTAGGCTGCCAGCCCCGCCGGCTGGTGCTCGATGACGTACACCTGCGCCTCGTCCGGCCGAAAGCGTGCGGCCAGACTGGTGATCAGTGTACGGGCCAGCGTCGTGCGGCCCTGCTGCGGTCCACCGGCCACCAGCAGCCGGTCGCTTCCGGCGAGGTCGAGCACGGCCGGCGGCTGGGCCTGGGCGTCGGGGATGTCGATCAGGCCGTACGGGACGGCTGTCGCGGGCGGTTCGACGGTGGCCCTGGCCGCAAGGTCGTCGAGCGTCAGGTCCGCGGGCAGCGACGGCAGCAGCGGTCGCAACGGCGCCGGGCGGCCCAGCCGGCCGGCGGCGGCCTCGATCGCGCGGACGGTCAACATCTGGTCGGTGGCCGCGCCGCCGTGGTCCGCCCGATCCTCCGGCCGGGCGGTGCCGAGCGCGACCCAGTCCACGATCCGGATGTGGGCGGGCCGCGCCCCACCGACGGGCGGCGGATCACCCAGGTAGCCGGACTGGAACAGGCGCGGCGTCCGCGTCTCGTCCTTCGTGCAGAGAATCATGCCGCGGCCACGCAGCCGGCCGGGGATGGCCGCGGCATCCGGTATGCCCAGGACCTCGACGCTGTCGGCCGGCTCGTTCTGTCGGAGGGTGATCCGCAGTTCGATGTTGTTCTTCAGCTCGGCCGACAGCTTGCCCTGCAGCGACTGCGTGGCCAGCACCAGGTGCATGCCCAGCGACCGGCCTTTGGCCGCGACGTTGACCAGTGCCCGCAGGAAGTCCGGGGACGTCTCCAGTACCCGGGCGAACTCATCGAAGATCATAACAAGGCGGGGGAGCGCGGGCAGCCCGGGTGCATCGCGCCGGGCCCGCCAGTACTCGTCGATCTCACCGCCGTACCGGGCGAGCAGGGACTCCCGGCGGCGCACCTCCGCCCGTACCGAGGCGAGGACCCGGTCTGCGGCAGCCTGGTCGAAGACGTCCGCCGGTGTCTCGCCGGTGGAGCGGATGAGCCCGACGACGTGCGGGCAGCGCTCGAACGGGAGGAACGCGCTGCCGCCCTTGAAGTCGACGAGGACGAGGTTCAGCTCGTCGGGGGTGTTGGCCAGTAGCAGCGAGGTGACGAGCGTCTGGAGCAGGATGCTCTTGCCCGCGCCGGTGGCGCCGCCGAGCATCGTGTGCGGTCCCTGCCCGGCGAGGTCGACGGTGACCGGACCGTCCCCGTCCGCGCCGAGGAGCACCCGGGTGGTCGGCCCCGGCTGGTCCGCCCACAGGGCGAGCACGTCGTCCGCGGACGGTAGGCCGACGCCGACGAGGTCGAGGAAGCGCACCGGGTAGGGGATGGCTGATTCCGCACTGCCCAGTGACAGCCGGTCGCGCAGGGCTGCGACGGCCCGAGCGAGCCGCTCGGCGTCGGCGGGGTCGATTCCCTCGCAGCGGCCGATCGCGACCTGCTCGCCGCGGCGGTGGGTCAGCCGGACGGCACGAGTGTCGTCGACCTGACATTCTGCGCGGCACTCGTTCATCCCGTGCCGGTCGACGGCGATCACGTACACGCCCGCCTCCGGCCCGTCCCGCAGGATCGCCTTCATACCCGACAGGTTGCGCAACGCGAGTGCACCGTCGAGCACGACCACGACGTCCTCGGCGAAACCGACGTTCCCGCTGCCCCGGCGTTCGGCGGACCGGATGGTGATCAGATCCCGGAGCTCGGCGATGCGGCTGGCCCGGGTGTGCTCGGTATTGCCGACCCAGCAGGGCACCGGGCCCGCCTCACCTGCGGCGACGTGCGGCAGCCAGGCCGCCCACGCCAGGTCGCCCCGATCCCCGGATGTGATCAGGACGATCCGCAGGTCGTCGGGGCTGCGGAGCACGCCGAGCTGGACCAGCAACCACCGGGCCAGGTCAGCGGCGGGGCCGGCCGGACCGGTGACGCCCAACACACCCACGGCGCGCAGGTCGACGGTCAGCGGCACGCCGCGCAGGGTCGGCTCGGTGAAACCGGCCCAGCGCTCGCCGCGCAGGTCGATCGAGGGGGGCTCGTCCGCGGTGCCCACTCGCAACCGCAGACCGTCCGGCGAGTCCGCGTTGCGCGGCCATACCCGGCGGTCGGCTCCGGTCGCGGCAAGGGTGAGGTCGAGCCGGTCGGGCGCCTGCGCGCGGCGGATCTTCTCCTCGGCGGCCACTGCGGTCGTGATCGTGTGCAGCGCCGCCCCCTTCTCCTTCTCGAAGCGTTGATCGTCAGCGCCCCGCTGTCTGCGGGTCACCAGCTGGTTGCCGATGACGCTGGCCGGGCCGAGTAGGCAGGTCACCAGCAGGATGGGGTTGCGCATGACCACGAACAGGACGCCACCGACAAGGACCGGCAGCAGCGCCGGGATCCAGACGGCGCCGCGGGAGGCGGTCTGGCGGGTGGGGGCCGACGGCAGCGTCACCTCGGTACGTCCGACGGCGGGTGTCGGGGCGAAGGCCCGGTCGAAGTCGAGGCGACCGTCGTGGCTGCGGGTCGTCGGCAGCGGCGAGCGGGGCAGCGGCACCCACTCCATGCGGTCGGTACCGGCCTCGAGAACGGCCCCGGCCGCAAGGGGCGCCGGCCCGACCAGGGACGCGTCGTCGACCAGGGTGCCGTTGCTGGAATGGAGGTCCTCGACGGTGACCGCGGCATCCCTTGACACCGTGAGCGCCGCATGGTTGCGGGAGACTTCGTCACAGGTGAGCACGACCCGCGCCTGCGGATCGCGTCCCATGACATGGCCGCCCGGATCGAGCCAGCTGACCAGGCCGGCGTCGTGGCCGTCGAGCACCCGCAGCGCGCCGACGGCACCGGGCACAACGGCGCGCGGTTGTGGACCCGGCGCTCCGATACTGATTGTCGTGCCGTGCACCAGCGGGCTGTCGCCAACGGTCGCGGCGGGGTCGAGCAGTCGGCCGCCGACGAAGCAACGGCGACCGCCGACCGGTAATGGCAGCGCGTCGAGCACGGAACCGACCCCGGTCCCGGGATCGGCCGATATCTCGACGTCATACCGCGCGCCGGTGCCGGGGTCGTGCACACTCAGTCTGAGGATCATCCTCTGCTTCGCTCTGTGTGTGTCCGTGTGCTGTGGCCACCGCCAGGTACCACCAAGAACAGTGTCTCGGACATCATCGGAGGCCGACCGCTTGAGGTGTGCCCGGGCACGTACAGGTTCGTCGAGGACCGGCGATTGCCCTCGGGTGCCGCCGTGAGGAACGGATGTCTTCGTCAGGCCAGTCGTCTGCAACGGTTTCTGTGCCAGAATCCAGCATGGCGAGTCTACCCAGGTCGGCTGAAGACCTCACCCCCGCGATGCTGACCACCCTGTTGCGTCCGGCCCATCCAACAGTTGTCGTCGACGGGGTGGACCTGATAGGCGCGACGCGGGTCGGTGTTGCCACCGCTACCGGTGAGAAGGCGTCTACCGCGGATCGTCTGACGCTCGGATTGCGGTACGCGCCGGGATGCGATGCAGGGCTGCCACCGCGGATGTTCCTCAAGACCCTGCTGGTCGGTGAGGATCAGTCGGGTCTGCCGCGCGCAGCTCCCGCCATGTACCGCACGGAGATCGGTTTCTACCGGGAGGTCCGCCCCCAGCTCGACGTGGAGGCACCCCGGATGTTCTTCGGCGATCTCGACGACGAGACCGGGCAGTTCGTGGTGCTCATCGAGGATCTCTCGTTGCGGGATGCAACATATCCCAATGCGCTGGGGTCACTGACCCGTGAACAGGCTGCCGCGCTGCTTGCGGAGCTGGCCAAGGTCCATGCCGCCTACTGGTCAAGTTCTGATCTTCACGAGGTCTTCCCATGGCTGGAGACACCCGACTCGGGCGAGAACATGGAGTTCTTCCGGACCATCGGTCGGAAGATCTTCGACAAGCAGCTGAAGATCGACTGGAAAGCCGAGATCGTCGCCGGACTCGGGCGATCACACGACGAACTCTGGGCGGCGTTGTGGAAGCTTCAGGTCCTCATGGAGAAGGAACACAGATGCCTGCTGCACGGTGACGCTCACGTCGCCAACACCTATCTGCTGCCGACGGGTGGCGGACTGCTCGACTGGCAGTTCTGCAAGGCCGGTAACTGGTCCAGCGACGTCGCCTACCTGATCGTGACCGCCCTTGATTCTGAGCGTCGGCGGACCCTTGAGCGGGACCTGATCGCCGGTTACCTCGACGAACTCGCCCGCCACGGCGTCACGCCTCCCAGCGCCGATGACGCCTGGCTGCTCTACCGGCAGAACATGGTCTGGGGGGTGGCTGTGGGCTGGGTGATGACTCCGCCCACCCACCACGGCCCGGCTCTGATCAGTGCCAACCTTCAGCGGTGTGTCACTGCTGCCATCGACCTCGAGTCCTTCAAGGCCGTCAGCTGACCGCAGCGTTCGCTCCGCTGATGTCAATCCCCGCCGATGTCGGCGGCCGGTGATCTTACCGGCCGCCGTGGCTGTCGGCCGCGGTGGGCTGCCCGTCGTGGTCGTTGCGGGGCGCTGGCGTCGGCTCACCCGTCGGCGTCGGCTCACCCGCTGGCGTCGGGTCCCCGAAACGCCAGCCGGGTAGGATATGGCGGCGGTAGAAGGCCCGGTACTCGCGTATGGCCGCCCCGTCCGGTTTCACTGAAAGGGGCTTGGCGGGGGCCCGCATCCACCTGAGAACTTCCATGTCGGAGTAGTAGTTCCACTTGATGATGAAGAACATGAGCCGGCCCAGAACACGGTTGAGCGGGCCGAAGTAACGGTCAGGGCCGATCTTGCGGACGGCGATACGCCAGGTGAAGATGAACAGACCCTCGCGTACCGGTGTACCCCCGGTGAGAACTGTGAGCATGGGCGACGTCCGGTCGATGGTCGCATCCTGTTGCGTCCGGTACACGCCGATGCAGGGCGCGGCCATCTCACCGAACGCGTGCGAGTTGAACAGCCGTTGGACCTTGGATTGCGGCCGCCCGCCCGCGGGTCGGAGCTGGAACTCGAAGCGGGCTCCCTCGTTCGCCAGGACGGCGTATTCGACCGGTGCGGTGATCCGATGGCTGTACGGGAAATGGTAGGAGTCGACGATGTGCTCGGATATCGGCAGGGGCTCACCGCGGCCGATGTACACCTCGCCCTTGACATTGAGGAATTGTGAGGAGTCGAAGTGTGAGATGTCGAGGAACTCCCGGACGGGCTCCGGACCGTACCAGAAGTAGATGTTTCCCGCCCGTTCGATGACGGGTACCGCGTGTTGGCGGGCCCGGCGTGGGATACTGGCGGCCGGCACCCGTGGAATAGCCGCGCAGCGGCCGTCGGTCTCGAATTCCCAGGCGTGGTAACCGCAGGCCAGCCGGTCGCCACTCACCCAGCCGCAGCGACCCAGGTCGGCCCCCATGTGACAGCACTGGCTGTCGATCATGCCAACTGTCCCGGTCCGGTTTCGAAAGAGCGCGAACTGGCGGGACATGAACTCGACCGGAACCACCTGGCCGGCTTTTAGATCTTCGCCGAAACGCGCGAAGTACCAACCGACCGGGTAGTCGGTGAGCTGTTCCTCGTGCGCAGGCTGGTTCGCCAACAGTCGTCGGTCGTATGCCTTGCGCCGTCGTCGCGGTGCCGACACAGGTCCTCCTCCGGTACGTCCACCGAGCACATGAGAACGTCGAGGCGCCCGTCGGCGCCGATCGTGAACGTGACCACCGGCGCCCGCCCGCCCGCGAACACCATGACGCCATCCTGGCCGAGGCCCCGATCGGGATGGCGCGGGACCGGGATGACGTAGGACGACTTTCCTGGCTGACTTTATACCGCTGGGCTGGCGATTGTCCTGGCTTGCAGGTACTCCCGGAAGCTGTCGAGACCGTGTTCGCGGCCGACACCGCTGATCCCGTAACCGCCGAACGGCGTGTCGGGGTAGGAGTTCATCCCGATGTTCATGGTCTGTCCGGTAGCTGCCCTGGTGGTGTGGAGCATGGTTTCCCATCATCGCCGGACTGGCAATCAGCGCGGGGGGTGCCCGCTGCGGGGGGACGGCCTTCCCCGGAGCGAACGGTGCGGGTGGTTGTGCGGGAGGACGGGGCGGCCAGCATCCCGGACATCGCCTCGGTCAGGTCTGTGACCAGATCGTGCAGTTCTTCGTCCGAGGGCGGGCCACCTGGGTCGTGACCGGTGGGATCGGTTGCGCAGTGTGCGGCCGCGTCGGGTTGCGTCTCGGTGGCGTGGGCGCGTTCGTAGTCGGCAAGCGCGGCGATGGCCATCCGCATGGCAAGGTTGAATCGGCGCCGGAACACAGCTTCCGGCAGGGTGGGAAGAGCATGCCGCAGGATGTCCCGGGCCTGGCGGAACGTGGCGTCCATGCCGCTCTCCGGTCGGCGGATGCGATGATCACGTGCATGGTCGGCCTGAAGTCGGGCCAGGAAACTGACGTACTTTCCGTGACCAACCAGCTCCGCCAGCGGCCGTACGATGGCCTCGACCGTGGCCAGGATCGTGGCCTGGATCGTCGCCTGGCCGGTGGCCCGGGCGAGCAGTGTCGATCTGCGTGCGTTGAGTACGGTCGCGCGATGTTCGAAGATCGCTTCGAGGAGCCGCTCTTTGTCGCCGAAGTGATACTGGGCCGCTCCGGTATTGTGACTACCCGCGGCAGCGGCGATCTCGCGCAGCGAAACCGCGTCGAGACCCCGTTCCGCGAACAGGCGTTCAGCCGTCGCGATCAGGGCGTCACGGGTGGTCCTGCTACGATCGTAACTACGGCGTCGCTCGTTGCGGCCGGGGTTGCCGGTGGTTGTCAGGCCCCTCACCCATCCAGTGTGACGCCGACGCTTGTCATGTCCCCGTGGCCACTCAGCCCAGCCCCTTTTCATATTCTCGCACAACTGCTTTAGTTCTGGGTGTCAGGGTGAGCCCTCCGTCCGCCACCGGGGCCGGCGGTGCCGGTAACGAAGCGGTCGGTCACCAAACGGCCACCTATGAAACCGCAGCGGAGGTTCGATGACAGCTGAAATTCCGCCGATCATTTCCGTGGACGACCACGTGATTGAGCCGCCGCACCTGTGGCACGAGTGGCTGCCCGGCAGATACCGGGAGGCCGGCCCGCGCGTCGTGCGCGCACCGTACGAGATGGTGCCGGCGGACGGATGGCCGTTCCGGATGGCTGCCAGCGGCCCGGAGACCGACTGGTGGGTGTACGAGGACCTCCGGTATGCGGTGGTCGCGGGGATGGCTTCCGCGGGCCGGAAGCCGGCGGAGATCGGTAAGGAGCCGGTCGGATACGACCAGATGCGGCCGGGTTTCTACGACCCCGGGGCGCGCCTGGCCGACATGGATGTCAACCACGTCGAACGGTCATTGTGTTTTCCGACCTTCCCCAGGTTCTGCGGTCAGACCTTTTACGAGGCGAAGGACAAGGAACTCGCGTTGGCATGCGTTCACGCCTACAACAACTGGATGGTCGAGGAGTGGTGCGGTGACAGCGGCGGCAGGCTCATCCCGCTCTGTCTGATTCCGTTGTGGGATATTGAGCTCGCCGCGGCCGAGGTGCGCCGCAACGCCGCCCGAGGTGTGCGTGCCGTTGCTTTCAGTGAGCTGCCGGCGAAGCTCGGCCTGCCCAGTCTGCACGATGCCCGGCGGCCGTGGGATCCACTGCTGCGGGCGTGCGAGGAGACTGCGACGGTGGTGTGCATGCACATCGGGTCGTCATCGCAGTTTCTTACCACCTCGGCGGACGCGCCGACGAGTGTGCGGATCGCGATCACCGCGGTGAATTCGCAGATGGCGATGGCGGACTGGCTGCTGTCCGGTGTCCTTGCGCGTTTTCCCGCCTTGAAGGTCGCGTTCTCGGAAAGTCAGATCGGATGGATGCCGTATCTGTTCGAACGCGCCGACCGGGTCTGGCGCATGGGTAACGCGGCCTCCGGCCTGCCACCGGAAATAACCGAACCGCCCAGCAGCTATGTGGCCGGCCGGGTGTACGGTTGTTTTTTCGAGGACGACTTCGGGCTCGCCAGCCGCCATGCAATCGGCGTCGACCAGATTACCTTCGAAAGCGACTACCCGCACCAGGACACCACCTGGCCGAATACCCGCGCGTATGCCGAGCAGGCGATGAAGGACATCCCGGCCGCTGATGTCGAGCGGATAGTCCGAACGAACGCCATCCGGATGCTCGAGCTTCCGCCGAGTCTTGCAGGATAGCGGCGCACCTCCCTGACCGGCCACCCTGGTCACCATCCTCGGCCCCATATCCCTGCATTCGCGCGATGTGGGGCCGAGGGTGTGTTACGAGAGGGCTGCGGAGCGTTGGTTGGGCCGCAGGGCTTGACGGCCACCCCCGGAGACATCACATTTGGCTCAATCATTGTCCGCTTAAGGTCACTGTGAGGGCGAGGGGGCCCGGAGCTCGTAGATGTCGTGCAACCGCACCGGCTGGCTGCGGCACCGGAAAGTCGCCCGGAAGCGTCCGGGCGGTGACGGTGCGAGTGAATCGATGCCGCACATTCGCGTTTTTGATCAATTCTGTTACAAGGGGAGATAGGCCGTGCGCACAAAGTTATCAATGACCATGGGCTTGGCGGGTGCGCTCGCACTCACGCTGGTTGCATGTGGGAGCAGTTCGACCGGAGACACGCCCAAGGCGGTCGTTACCGCCACGGGCAGTCAGCTGACCGGCGAACCGATCAAGGTCATGGTCATCGTCCCGCTGTCCGGGCCGTCGGAGGCGTTCACCGACATCCCGCCCGCGGCGAAGGCGGCCGTGGCCGCGATCAACAAGGCGGGTGGCGTCAAGGGGCGACCCTTTGAAGTCACCATCTGTGACGATCAGTTTGATCCGAACAAGGCCGCCGACTGCGCGACCCAGGCGGTCAGCGGAAAATACCTGTTCGCAACCGGAGTCTCCCCGAACGGTGACCGCTACATGCCGATCCTGGAGAAGGCGAAGATCCCGGTAGTCGGTGCGACCCCGAACAGCGCAAGCGAGCTGAAGAGCCCGTACTCGTACCCGTTCCTCTCCGGTGTCATCGAGGTTGCCGGTGGTGGAACCGCCTGCGGCAAGCTCGGTAAGAAGACCCCGGGGGTCGCCGTTGTCGACATCGCGGCCGGCCGCAACTCGGCCTCGCTGTTCGACGTCGGTCTCAAGCCGTACAACCTGCCGGCTCCCAAGAGCGTCTTCATCCCGCCGACCGCCACCGACTTCACGACCTACGCAGCCAACATCAGTAGCGCCGACTGCGTCGAGGCCGTGCTCGGTGGTGCCTCCTTTGAGCGACTGACGCAGGCGATGCGTCAGGCCGGCAACAACGCGACCGTGGCCTATGGATCGGGACAGGTCAGCCAGCAGCGAATCGACCGACTGGGCGCGGCTGCCACCGGCATGGTCCTCGTCGCCCAGAACCCGGCGGTGACCGATACCACCGTCCCGGCGGTGAAGAAGTTCCATGACGAGTCCGTCGCCTACGGTACGGCCGAGAAGGAGCTGACCGACGAGGGTCTGGTCATATGGGGGGCCACCCACCTGGTGGCCGAGCTCGCCGCCAAGCTGACCACGATCGACGGCGAGAACCTGGCTCAGGCACTCAATGCGGCTGGTGATATCGACTACCCGCCGCTCACCAAGGTCAACTTTGCGAAGCCTGTTCCGCTCATTTCGCCGGACAACCGGATCTTCTCGACCGATGTGCAGTTCTCGGAGGTCAAGGACGGCAAGCGCGTCCCCCTCTTCGACGGCAAGGCGATCAACGTTCTCAACCCGTCCTGACACGTCGCTGGCCGGGCCACGCACAGTGGCCCGGCCAGCTCGACGTGCCTGGTGAGACCGGACCTCCGTCGCGACGTTTTCGTGTTCACAGCAGGTCCCACAGTGCCTACGATGATGGCATGTCAGCGTGGCTCTGGTGGTTGGTGATTGCCGGAGTCCTCGGGGTCGGTGAGATGCTGACGCTGGCCCTGATCCTCGGGATGACGGCGATCGCGGCGCTCGTCGCAGCGATCGTGGCGGGCGTCGGGGGCGGTCCTCTCGCCCAGCTCGCGGCGTTCGCCGCTACCTCCGTCGCGCTGCTGCTCGGGCTGCGGCCCGTCGCGCGCCGCCACCTGACCCAGTCGCCCGCTGTCGCGACGGGTATAGATGCGCTGATCGGTAAGGTCGGCGTCGTTCTGGAGTCCGTCGACGGCGCTGACGGTCGGGTCAAGATCGGCGGTGAGGTGTGGTCGGCACGCGTGACGATGGCCGGCCAGACACTCGAACCGGGCACCAGCGTCCGCGTGCTGCGCATCGACGGCGCGACCGCAGTCGTCCACCCCGCCGAATTGTGGACGTAGTGACGACCGGAGGCGCTGATGCGATGAGGATGCCGTGAGGTACCCAGACATGACAGCGGGGCCGTTCTGATGGCCGGGCTGATCGTGGCCGCTGTGGTCGTGATCGTACTGGTCGTCTTCCTCGCCCGAGCCGTCCGGGTGGTACCGCAGGCCCGCGCGGTGGTGGTTGAGCGCCTTGGCCGCTACCACCGGACCCTCGGCCCAGGCCTCGCCATCGTCATCCCCGCGGTGGACCGGATCAGGGAGCGCGTTGACCTGCGAGAACAGGTGGTGACGTTTCCACCACAACCGGTAATCACCGAGGATAACCTTGTCGTCAGCATTGACACCGTCATCTTTTTCCAGGTCACCGACCCGCGGGCGGCCACCTACGAGATCGCTGATGTGATCCGCGCGATCGAGCAGCTCACGGTCACCACATTGCGTAACGTGATTGGCAGCCTGAACCTGGAGCAGACGCTGACGTCCCGCGATGAGATCAACACCCGATTGCGGGGTGTCCTCGACGAGGCGACCGGTAAGTGGGGCATCCGGGTGAACCGAGTGGAAATCAAGGCAATTGAGCCGCCACCGTCGATCCAGGACTCGATGGAAAAGCAGATGCGTGCCGAGCGGGACCGACGGGCGGCAATTCTGTCTGCCGAGGGCGTCAAGCAGAGCGAGATTCTGCGGGCCGAGGGTGCAAAACAGGCTGCGATCCTGCGAGCCCAGGGCGAGCGGGAAGCGAAGATTCTTTCTGCCCAGGGTGAGGCCCAGGCTATTGCCACGGTGTTCCAGGCGATCCATGAAGGCAACGCGGACCGCAAGCTCCTTGCCTACCAGTACCTGCAGACCCTGCCGCGTCTCGCGGCGGGTGACGCGAACAAGGTCTGGATCATTCCCAGCGACCTGACGAGGGCGTTCGGGGGGCTCGGCGCGTTCAGCGGGTTGGTCGACAGCCCCAGCCAGTCCGACGGTGCTGGCCAGTCCGAGGTGGAAGACGGTGCTTAGAGCAGCGCCTGACTGGTCGTAGCCGTCATCTCAAGCGGAAGCAGCGCCGGCCGGGTTGTGCTTGGCCGTGGTGGGCATGGCGGCTAGCACCGTCTTTGCTCGTGATCGCACTGTTTCCCCTGGCGCTACCGGGTCCCGTGGCGCTGCCGGGGTTCCATGGCACCACCGGGCGTCCGGACCGGGCGGTGGCAGTGCCGGGCCGGACCACCGCTACGCCGACGGCCATGGCGGCCGGAAAGCTCAAGGTGGTTGCGACCACCACCCAGGTCGCCGATTTCGCTCGCGTCATCGGTGGCGACCGGGTGCAGGTGACCCAGATCCTCAAGCCCAATGTCGACCCACACGACTACGAACCGTCGCCGGCGGATGTCAAGGCGATCGGCGAGGCAAACGTTCTCGTGGCCAACGGTGTGGGTCTGGAGAAGTGGCTCGACAGCGCGATCTCGTCCGCGAATTTCAAGGGCACCCGGGTAGAGACCAGCGCGGGCGTGAAGATTCGCGGTGACAACGGCGTAGACGAAGGCTTTAGCGGACTTGATCCTCATATCTGGCACAATCCGCTGAACGTCAAGATCATGGCCGCTAACATCCAGGCTGGCTTCACCGCCAGGGATCCTTCCGGGGCGGACACCTATGAGGAGAACCTGGCCGCGTACACCATCAAACTCGACGCACTCGACGCGGACATCGCACGGAAGATCAACTCGCTGCCTCCCGCAAACCGCAAACTCGTGACCAACCACGACGCCTTCGGCTATTACGTCGACCGGTATCAGCTGACTTTTGTTGGGTCGATCATTCCACGTTTCGACACGTCAGCGGAACTGTCCGGCCGGGAAGCCGGCGTGAAGGTAGTGGCGGGGGAGGATGCCCTGTACGGTGACACGTTCGGCCCGCAGGGCTCGGCCGGCGCGACGTACCTGCAGATGGAAGAGCACAACACTAAAACGATCGTCGGGGCGCTGATGTGAGGGCACAGATCCACGCAGCTCATCCAGACCGCAGTGGCTGTCGTGGGGGCGTCGGTGGTGCTGCTGGCGTTGCGTGAGGAGCTGCTGGTGCGGGCGTTCGACCCGCAGGCGGCGCGGGCGATGGGCTACCGCGTCGGCCTGCTGGATCTCACCCTCAACCGTGTCATCGCTGTCGTCGTCGCGGCAGGTGGCGCGATCGTGCTCACGGCCGCGGGAATATTCGCCCTGTCACTCGTTGTCGCTCCCGTAGTCGGCCCGCTGGTGCGCTGGTGCGCTGGTTCGCCCGACCGAAGCCGACGCGTCAGCCCACCGCCTGACAACTCGTCGTGACCCTGGCTGGGCGGGGCGCTCGAAACCCGCCGCAAAGGCCGAGACATCTCTACTTCACGGTCCTCGCAAGGATGCCGAGGGTCGCGCGCAGGGCGGCTTCGGGGATGACTGGGAGGATGCCCGTGTCGCGGTACTGCTCCCCGATCTGGCTCCAATCGTAGTATGACGTCACCAGGGTCCCGGTCGCGCCGGCCTCGAGTCGATACCCATAGAGGTGTCTGATCGGAGGCTCAATCACCCCGGAGACGGTCCACTCGATGAGGGCGTCCTGCTCGAACCGGGTGATGATCACCGTGACGTCGTACTTGCCTATCGGGTAGTCATTGAGCGACTCTCGATCCATGTGTACGACGAACTCGTCGCCCACCTGCCGCACATGGTCGCCGTCCGCGGACTGGAGCATCCCGGAGCTGTCGATTGCCACATGCCCGTTGGGGTCGCACAGCAGTGCGAAGATCTTCGCTGCCGCCGCCGGGATCTCCCGCTGCACTTCGAACCGCTCTGTCGCCATATCGCCTATCTTGACACGCCCGGGTGGGCTCCGGCGAGGGCGCAATCGCCTCGGCGCAGCGAACCATAACGGCGACCGAGGCGTCTCGGCGGTTTTCGGACCTGCTTGACGCGATCGAGGCCGGTGAAACGATTACCATTACACATGGTAATCATCCTGCTGCGGAGATCGGGCCGGCGCGTCGAAGGACTGGCGCTGATCTTCGAGCCGCGCTCGTCGGTATCACTCCGCCGGACGACGCCTTCGAGCAGAGCGTCGCGGCGGCGGTCGGTTACCTGAGGGCGGACGAGGGTGACCCATGGGCCGCCGCCTGATCCTCGACATCAACATCCTGATTGCCTACGAACGAGGAGCTATTGATCGGTCCGCCCTGGACGACGACGAACTCGCAGTCGCGGCCGTGTCGATCGCTGAATACCGCGTCGGGATCGAGCTCGCCGACACCGCAGTCAGAGCCGCCGATCGTTCACGATCGTTGTCCGCCATGACGTCCGTGCTGGACGTACTCGACTACACAGAGAGCACGGCCGTTTATCATGCCCGCCTCATTGCGGCCTCGCGGCGGATCGGACGCCATCGCGGCGCCCACGATCTGATCATCGCGGCCCATGCGGCCGAGACTGGACGGATCATTATCAGTCGTGATTCCAAGGTGCGACTTGCCGATCTTCCGGATGATCTCGCACTGGAACCGTAGGCGTCCATCGCTTCGCGGCCGGAGCGAAGTGACCGAGGTCTCAACGAGCGTGGCAAAGGTGTAGTGGGTGTCTAAAGGCAACCGAATCTACTCCCAGAGTAATGATAAATAGATGTTCGATGCGGCTGTTGGCGCGCCAGACTCGAGCCCATCACTCATTACCCTTGGTCATCAGGCCGTCCTGCAGCAGGCAACTTCCACATGAGAATCTCGATCGTCAGACACTAATTCATCAACACGGCGATTTACTGCAATCACCTGGCTACATCCTGGTGAATGTCTACCGCGTGGCCACGCAGGATCTTCCTCGGATGTGGTCATGATCCGGCCGAATCCGCTGGCAAGAACCGTCGAACGCGACTGCGGGTCGACCTGGGTGGCACGCGAAACGCTGTTTCTTTGCCGCTCAAACGGCGTCGCCCGGGTCGAGTGGCAGTGGATGCGTTGATTTAGCTGTCCTGAGACAAAGGCCGTGGCTCCTGCTAGCATCAGCTGCGGACCGCTTTTTCTGGGGGGACGTCACGACATGCACCATTCAACTTGCGTTTGGCGTGAAGATCTTTCGGCGACCGGTGGGGGCCGGACTCCGGTAGGTCACGTGGAACGCATTTGCAGAACGTACTACATCGATCGACAGTACGTAACCAGGAGCCGATTCGTCGACCGATGGAGTGGGGAGCGCGTGGCGGGATGACCTGGAAGTGGCCGTTCTTGGGGGTTGGCTACACGGCGACAAGGTCGGCTCGTGGCGGCGCGACCGCGTATCCATGCGTCACGTGAACGTGGCGATCGCCGGCGCTGCAATGGTTCTGGCTACTTCGGCATGCGGGTCATCATCTGGATCAACAGCTGTAGCCGGGCAGCAGGCACGCGCAACCGTGTCCCTCGCGGGCCGTCCGCTGACTCCTGCGGTCGTCGCGCCGACCACCCACCTCACCGACACGAACGGATCTCCATTCGATGTGCGGTCGGAAACCGCGGGCAGGCTGACGTTCGTGTTCTTCGGCTACACCCACTGTCCGGACGTCTGTCCGACAACGGTAGCCGATATCGCCGCGGCTCTCAATCAACAGACTCCGGCCGTTCGAGCAAGGACCACTTTGGTCTTCGTCACGACAGATCCTGACCGTGACTCACCTCAGATCATCCGCCAATGGCTCAACCAGTTCGATGCCTCCTTCATCGGTCTCACCGGGAGTTGGACGGACATCGCAGGCTACGCCACTGCTCTCGGGCTCCCGACCATCCGCCCTGAGCAGGCACCTGACGGGAGCTGGACGGTGGAGCACGTGTCTCAGGTGACCGCCTTCAGTCCGGACGGTACAGCACGTGTGGGATATCTCGCGAACGCAACCGTCGCCAACTACTCACATGATATTCCCCTTCTGCTTGAACACCGAATGTAGTCGGCGTCCCCTCGTACATACCTCACGTTCGCCGAACATGTACGTGTGGTCTGTTGCGGAGGAGCTCCGAAGCACGAGGAACGCTTGCACAAGTGGCCTGTGAACACACCCGTGGCGGAAGTCGCCGCGGGCCGGCCTGAACCGGGAACTGGTCCGGGATCTTCTTTCTGCTAACACCTCGCAGTCGAACCATCCACCACGGAGTCCGGTAGCTCACCACCCGATCACGGGTTGTAGTTGATGCCCGTAATGTGAAAGGAACGATCTTGCTGTCTGCCCTTGTCTCGGCAGCAATCGTTGTCATCGCTCTCACGCTGTTCGCGACGTCCGGCGCCAATCTGTGGTGGATGCTCTACGCGTGGCGCACGCCCGAGACCTACCAGCAAACCTTCTATCTGCCGGCCATCCGCGAACCCGCCCACAGTTTTTCGATCATCGTTCCCGCCCGCCACGAGAACGAGTCGGTCCTTCGAGCGACAATCGCTCGTCTCGTTGATCAGACACACCCACGAGTAGAGATCGTTCTGGCCGTCGGCCACGATGATCCCTCGACCGTGGCGGTGGCCCAGAAGATCGCAGGTACCTATCCGGGCCTGAAGATCTCAATCAACGACTCGGAGGTCAAGAACAAACCACGCCAGCTGAACACCGCCCTGGCCGACTGTACCGGAGACATTGTAGGAGTCTTCGACGCGGAGTCCCTGGCGGCCGCCGAACTGCTCGTCCATGTTGATGAAGTCTTCCAGGCGAATGATGCCGATGTCGTTCAGGGCGCGGTCCAACTCATCAATTTTCAATCCAGCTGGTACTCGCTCCGCAACTGCCTGGAGTACTACTTCTGGTTTCGCTCGCGGCTGCACATGCATGCCCAGAAGCAGTTCATCCCGCTCGGTGGAAATACCGTCTTCGTCCGTAGGGCGCTCCTCAACGAAGTAAACGGATGGGACGGCGACTGCCTCGCTGAGGACTGCGACCTCGGCGTTCGCCTGTCCGCACTCGGCCGCAAGATCAGTGTTGCCTTCGACCCCCGTCTGGTCACCCGGGAGGAGACGCCAGACTCGATATACGCCCTGGTGAAGCAACGGACCCGCTGGAATCTCGGCTTCATCCAGGTGCTCTACAAGGGCGACTGGCGAAGGCTGCCGACGCGCCGGGCGCGAAACCTGGCCCGATTCACCCTCCTACAGCCCATGAGCCAGGCGTTCTCGGGGCTGGTACTCCCGGTGGCCCTGCTGACTGCCGTCATCGGCGACTTCTCTATGATCATTACACTGATATCGTTTCTACCGACCCTCCCGACGGTTGCCATGCTCGGGTTCGAGGTCGTTGCTCTCCGGGCGTTCGGGCAGGACTACGACTTTCGTATCCGGATACGTGACTACGCCCGCCTCGTGTTCTTCACGCCTGCCTACCAGTTGGTTCTCTCGTGGGCGGCCGTCCGATCGGCCTTCCGTTTCTTCGCCGGAAACTTCGAGTGGGAGAAGACAGCTCACGTCGGCGCCCACCTGAGCACACCCGCAATCGCCGACGACGCAGTCAGGAGGATCTGAACGTGTCCACGACCGCAGTATTACCACAACCGGTCGTGACCGCCGTCCGAACACCTGTGGCAGCGGCGATCCGGCCCCGGTGGAGTTGGTCGGACATGACCATCATCGCCGCGCTCATCACGATCATGACTATCGCCCTACTCGTCAACCTCCACGGTTACCCGACCGTCCAGGACGACGAGGGGACATACCTCTCGCAGGCTGAATGGGTGCGGGCACACGGCTCGCTGTCACCGTACACCTACTGGTATGACCACCCGCCGTTCGGCTGGATACAACTGGCTGCATTGTCCTGGATCCCAATTTTCCATGGGGGTCCGCTGACCGTTGCTGCCGGGCGTGCCATTATGGTTCTCTATGCAGACGTGGCCGTCGTGCTGCTCTACCTGCTGGCGCGTCGGCTGCGGATACGTCGGCCCTTCGCCGTCCTTGCTGTGCTCCTGTTTATCTGCTCGCCAATCTCCGTGACATTCCTCCGCCAGGTCTATCTGGACAACCTCGCGATTCCGTGGCTCATCGCGGCCTTCTACTTCGCCAGCACTCCCCGCCGGCATCTCTGGCACTACGTGCTGGCCGGGGCACTTCTGGCAGGTACTGTGCTGACCAAGGAGACCACCGCGATACTCCTGCCCGCCGTCGCGCTCGCAGGCTGGCAGTCCAGTTTTGAGAAGACCCGGGCCTTCGCCTCCGTGGGATTCTGGTTGGGTTTCATTCTCATCTGTCTGGTCTATCCGCTGATGGCCATCCTCAAAGGTGAGCTGTTCGCCGGCCCGATCCATGTGTCGCTGCAGGCCGCGATGAGTTTCCAGTTCATGGATCGGGCGGGTTCGGGCTCGGTGTTCGATCCGTCCGCGTCAGCCCACGCCACGGTGTTCGGCTGGCTGCACCTCGACAAGTGGTTGCTCCTTCTGGGCGCGCTCGCCGCCGTCCTCGCGCTCCTCGTCCGGCGGCTGCGGCCGATCGGGCTGGTGGTGGTGCTGCTGGGGTTCACCCTGTTGCGAAAGGGCTATCTGCCACAGATGTTCATCATCGTGGCGTTGCCCTTTCTTGCGCTGTGCGTGGGCGGGATGGCCGACCAGGCATGGTCGCTCGCCCACCGGTTCGCCAGGCCGGTGCGGTGGTTCGGTGAGGGCGGCCTGGTCGTGGCGCTGACCGGTGGCATTCTGGTCCTCGGACTCGCCTGGCAGCCGGGGATCTCCCGAGCCTTCACCGCGTCCAACAATGTTGAGCATGCCGCCGCGGTAGCCTATCTGCGGAGCCCCACAATTCCGCGGGACAGTCGGGTAGTCGTGGATAACACGATGTGGCAGGACGTCTACCACGCAGGTTTTTCCTCGCCCTGGCGCACGATCTGGTATTACAAAATAGATCTTGACACTGCGGCAAAGGACGAGCTACCGGGAGGCTGGCAGGACTTGGACTACGTCGTCCTCACACCATTCATGAGGCAGGACATCTCCACACTCGGGCTCACGATTATGGCCACCGCGGTCGAACACTCGCAGGTAGTCGCGCGTTTCGGTGCCGGCCCGACCGCTGTTGAGATCCGAAAGGTGCTCAAATGACTTGGCAGCGTAACCGGACAGTGGCGCCGAACGGATGGTGGGTAGTCGAAATATGCCTTCCAGCTCGGTATGAGAACAACCGGAACTGGGGGTAGCGTGAGCCGGAGAATGAAATCGTTGGTCCCGGCGGCTGGAATCGTTGCCGGCGCCGTTCCAGCCGCGCGGCGGGAGCTGGGGCCTGGTCCGGTCGCGCAGCAGTCTGTGCTTGCTGGACCTGCCGGGCCACGTTCGGCGGTGAAATCCGAGGTTCGGCCACAGTTGACGGTGATCGTGCCGACGAGAAACGAAGCCGCCAACGTCGTCGCGCTCCTGAACCGGGTCGACGCGGCGCTCGAGGGTATGGACGCCGAAGTTCTCTTCGTGGACGACTCCACCGACCGCACCCCACAGACAATCGAGGCGGTCAGGCAGGGTTTCAACGTGACGGTGCGGCTGTACCACCGTTCACCCGACCTGCGCTGGGGAGGGCTCGGTGGTGCCGTCGTTGACGGATTCCGCCTGTCGCGTTCTCCTTACGCGGTCGTGATGGACGGTGATCTCCAGCATCCGCCGGAGGCACTGCAGACGTTGTATGACGCCGCGGTCGTCAAGCAGGCGGACATGGTCATCGCCAGCCGGTACCGCGGGGACGGGGACGCGGCGGGGCTGGCCAGCGGTGTGCGTAGGTTCGTGTCATCCGGTGCGAACCTCGTTTCCCGGCTGGCCTTTCCACGTCGGTTGCGGGGTGTAACCGACGTGATGAGCGGATTCTTTCTGGTCCGGGTCGATGCGCTCCGCCTCGACCAGCTTCAGCCCAGCGGTTACAAGATACTGCTTGAGCTTCTCGTTCGCACGGATAAGGTCACCGTGGCGGAAGTCCCGTACTCTTTTGCGGAACGGCATGCGGGTGAGTCCAACGCCTCTGTATTCGAGGGGCTGCGTTTTATCCGGCATCTGTTCTGGCTCAGGGTCCCGCGAGCGGCGCGCTTTGCGCTGGTCGGAGCCACGGGTCTGGTACCGAACATTCTCACCACCGCGATTCTCGCCGCCGCCGGGTTGTACTACATCATTGCCGCCGTCGTGGCTACGCAAATCGCAAACGTGTGGAATTTTATTGGCTGCGAGTTGCTTGTCTGGCATGATCGGAAAGGCTCCTGGCGGCGCCGGATGGCCCCATTCATGTTGCTCAACAGCTGCGATCTGGTCTTCCGGTTGCCGCTGCTCGCCTTCTTTGTGGAGAAGTGGGGGCTCGGTGCCGGCACCGGAACTCTCCTGACCCTGGTCGTCGCGTTCGCGCTGCGGTTCCTACTCATTGACCGGTTGGTATACAGGAATCGGGCCGACAAGCCTCCGGCGCGTCGACCGGACACGACGACGGTGGTCGAGCCCGAAGCGCTCGACAATGTGCTTGTCGAGCATTCGGTATGAGGCCTCGGAAGGCGGCCTACGGAGATCATCCTGCGGTCGTCGCCAACTCGGTTCAGTTGGCGGGGAACGGTACCACAATTTTCGGTGTGTATCGGCACAGATGCAGCTCCGCTGCTTTTGGAGACGTCGACAGAGAAATTCTGGAGAAGGTGGTCCTCAATGACGAGTGCTAAGGATGCCGGCGGCCGTCGCCGGTGGCGGCGCAGGTGGGGCGGACAAACTGTCAGGCCGTTTGGGATGCTCGCCCTGATGGTCATGTTCGTGGCCCTCCTGGCGCCGGCGTTGACGTCGTCTCAGGCAGCGCTGGCCGATGCGACCAATATGGTGCAGAACGGATCCCTGGAGACGGTGAACG
>NZ_CAUVXP010000083.1:0-26046 GCF_963555955.1 Protofrankia sp. Cas3 | reverse complement strand
GGCGGTAGCCGGGACGGGTTGCCTCAGCCGACGTCCCCGACCAGCCGCGCGTCATCACCGATAGCCACCCCGACCCCGACACCCAGCCCGACTCCCACCACGATCACGTCAGGCGAATATCAGGCTGCCCTCTCGGCGCTGGACTCTGCACTTGCCCCTCGGTTTTCGGCCGTCTTTCTCAGCGGTACGCCGGCTGCCCTGTCCAACGCGTTCAAGAGCGCTGCGGGCGAGCTGGGAACCCAGGGCCTGACGCTGTCGCGGATCCGACCCCCGGCCAACGTCGCGGCCGCTCATAAAGATCTTATTGCTGCGTTGTCCAGGTTGACCAGTGATCTTTCGAGGCTGGCCGGTGATGCCCAGGACCACACACTGTGCACCGGCGGCGCTGGAATGCCGAGGGCTGCCAGCGGTGACGGCGCGCGGGTGCTGCGCGCGGCCGCGGCCGCGATCGCGTCCGCTGATCCCGCGCAGTCGTACAGGGTCGGGACGTTCATGCCGGCCGCCCAGCCGGACCTCAACCGCCAACCTGCCAACGGCAGTCTCGGCCCGGGAAAGCGTGGCGGTCTGGGTAAGCTGACCATCAAGGCGGCCACGACCGATGCGGTGATCAAGCTGACCGGGAGCGGAACGCTGATCCGGAACATCTACGTCCGGGCTGGTGCCACGGTGACCGCCGATGGCATTCCGGACGGGACGTTCGACGTGTTCTTCACCACCGGTACGGACTGGGAGGCTGCCGCTTCCCGCTTTACCCGGGACTGCGACTTCAGCAAGTTCGACCAGCCGTTGTCATATCAGACGAAGTACTTCTCAACGCAGACTCAGTACACGACCTTCACCCTGACGCTGTACAAGAGCGTCGGCGGCAACGCCAGCACCAGCAGTGTGGATCCGGATTCGTTCCCGGGTTCCTGAGTTCCCCGCCCGTCCAGGCCGAATGATACGAGCGGGGAGCTGCTTTCGCGCATCGCCTGGCCCGAACAGTGACGTCAGGTAAGGCGAGGTCAGGTAAGACGAGGTCAGGTAAGGCGATCGGCGGGGCCGGACTTGATGGCCTCCACGAGTTGGCCCAGCTTGTCCTCGGGGAGGTTTCTCGCCAGGTCGGCCTCGCTGATCATGCCTACCAGCTGGTTGTTCTCGATCACGGGAAGACGCTTGATCCGGTGGTCCATCATCTGGCGCATGACGTCATCAAGGTCGGCGTTCGCGTCGGTGTAGAACGGCCGGCCCTGCGCCAGATCCCTGGCCCGCGTTGTCAGGGGGTCCTTTCCCTCAGCGAGGCATCTGATCACGATGTCGCGGTCGGTAATGATCCCACGAAGCTTGTTGTCCTCGCCGCAGATCGGCAGCGAGCCCACGCCGAGGTCCCGCATCCTGCGGGCGGCGTCCACGAGAGTCTCGGTCTCACCGATGCACTCGGCGTCCCGGTGCATGATCTGATGTGCGGTAGTCATGCGGATCCCCTCTCCTTCTGGCCAGATAGCCTGACCAGATCTGCGGACCCGCGGCGACCAGTGGTGCGTGCCGTGCCGCCGACCACCGCGAGCGCTCTCGACTACTCGGGGCCACCGGCCGCGCGTATGGAAGTATGATCACGCGACCGTTGGCCTACCCTTTGACCGACTAGGTGGTACCCCGGATGTGTGACCGCATGCCGCGGGCGGATGCGTTCACAGCCGGCAGCCCACCTGGTCACCTGGGTGACCCGCGACTGGTCTGGACCGCGACTGGCAAAGTGGCTGGCGGCGAGCACTAAGAGCGCCCGGCAACAGGGGCGTGGATGAAGGAGCGGGGCTGGGGTGCGTAGATCGCGAGGCGGAGGAGGGAGGCGCCCTGGTGGTGGGTGTCGACCGACGAGCCGGGGTACCCGTGCCTCGCGAAGCGATGGACGGGGAGCGATGCTGCGAGGTGCGTACCGCAGCCCCGCGACGTCGCGTCCCCTGTTGCCGGGCGCTCTGAGGTGGCGACGCCGGTCGCGTCGTGAACGGCATGAGATGTGCCCACATCAGGGCAGGTATCCGATGCCGTACGGTGGAGAAGGGGCGAATCGGTATGAACCCCTCGGACAGACCCTGGGGCCTGTCGTGGTCGCGGCCGTTCAAACCGCACAGGCAGCCGCGAGCAGGTGGTGCACCGGCGGGCTGGCGACCCCCTCCGCCGCCAGCCCGCCGGTTTCCGGCTATCTCTTCTCCCCCAGTTCCACCCCCCACCTCGGCCCCCCAGCCGAGGTGCGCCCGCGGTCTCCGATCGTGCTCTACCGGTGGGCGCAAAACAGATCCTTCCGGACCCGTACACGTCCGAACAGAGCGCCCCCGCACCGGAGCAGGGGTGCTCCCCTGCTGAACGGGTCAAAGGCGATGCGATCGTGGTTCTGGCGCATCGCCGGAGGCCGCAGTCCCCGGGGCGCGAAGGGGCAGCGCGACCCCGGTTGACCTGCGCGGATTCGCCCGGGCCCGTGACCTGCAGATGACAGCCGGCAGGCCTTTTCACAGTTACGCTCATCGGGTGGTTGGCATGAAAGGGGCGGCGGGAACGCATGGTCGCAAGAGGGGTACCGGATGCGGCACCGCCGGCGGTCGTCGTCGCGAGGATCACCGCCAGCGGGCGGAGGTGGGCGCTGGGGTCAGGCCGTCGACTGACCTTCGGCCGCGCCGGCTGCGACATCCCGTTCGGGGCCGACCCGCAGGACCTGATGGTGTCCCGCCGTGCTGGAACTCTGGCCGAAAGTGAAGGCGCGATTGTCATCGGTAACACCGGTCGGCATCCACTCCTGGTGCTGACCGCGGACGGGGACACCCATCGCATCCTGTCCCCGGCGACGGCGGTCTCGGCCGGTCTCGCCGAGTTCCAGATCGTCGCAGTCGGCGCGGATGGTCAGCGCCATGAGATCGGCGTGGTGCACTATCGCCGCCAGCCGGTACATCGGGAGCAGGACACGATGCAGCTTTCCGTCCGGCTCACCCAGACCGAACGCCTGCTGCTGGTCGCGTTGTGCGAACCCCGCCTGCGCACGGACGACAACCATGCGTCGTTCGCCACTTACCGGGAGATTGCCCGCCGGGTCAACCGCGACGACAACTACGTCCGCTCGCGCCTGGCCACAGTCCGGAGCAATCTCGCCGGGCAGGGGATCCCGGGACTGCTTCGCGATGAGCCTGGTCCCGCTTCGCGGCGGCTGCCGGACTACATCGTCCGGCTCGGCGAGTGGGTGCTGGCCGCTGGTCACATCACCGTGGCCGACCTCGATCTGCTGGCCTGACCGGCTGTTCGATCACCCCTGATCGAGCGCCTGATCCTAGGGTGCCGTTGTTCGTGGCGACACTCCGACTACTTAGAGTGTTGTTATCAACACTCTAAGTGTCTGTAGGGTGTGCGTCAGAAGATCGACCAACGGCGGGGGTAATCGCTTTGTCCACCATGGTCCGCGATCAGGCAAACGTCGCGCCGACACCGCTCATGCCGGCTTACGGTGCCCTGGTCGTGTTTGCGCCGAACATGATCGGTAGCGCCCGGTTCACGCCGAGTCGCGGCTACCGCCGTGCGCCAGACCTGGTGTGACCCGGCCGTCCGATGAGATGATCACACCGCCTCCTCGGACCGCCACCACGGGGGCACTCCGCGCCGCTGCGGGGTGCCCCCGTGGCACCCCACCAACCGGCGACGCCGTGCCCCTGTTGCCGGGCGCTCTCAGGCGTGATTGTCAGCTCGCCAGGTCGGTGGAACGCGCGTGGAAGCAGCTGGCTGGTCCGCGCCGGTGTCCTCGTCCGCCGGCGTGATGACCTCGGCGGGTACCGGCGTGTTGCGAATCTCCTCGATCTCTTCGGGTGCCTCCACGGACACGCTCGGCAGTAGGTGATCCAGCCAGCGTGGCAGCCACCAGTTCGCTTTCCCGAACAGGTGCATGAGCGCCGGCACGAGCAGGGCGCGGACGACGAAGGCGTCGATCAGTACGGCCACCGCGAGTCCCATGCCGAACAGTTTGATCACTCGGTCGTCCGCGAGGGTGAAGGACGCGAAGACCACCGTCATGATGGCGCCCGCGGCCGTGATCACCCGTCCCGTCTCGGCCTGGCCGAGGGAGACCGCGATCCGGTTGTCCCGCCGGACCAGCCACTCCTCGTGCATCCGGCTCACCAGGAACACCTCGTAGTCCATGGACAAGCCGAACAGGATGGCGAACAGCATCACCGGCAGGAACGGCTCTATCGGTCCGCCCTTGACCCCGACGATCCCCGCGAACCATCCCCACTGGAAGATCGCGACGATGACACCGAACGCCGAGCCGACCGCCAGCAGGTTCATCACCGATGCGGTCAGCGGGACGATGACACTACGGAACACCGCCACGAGCAGGCTGAAGGCCAGGGCCACGACCACGCCGATGAACAGCGGGAGTTTGCTCGTCAGCACGTCGGAGAAGTCCTGGAAGGTCGCGGTCGTGCCACCCACCTTGACGTCCAGGGCGCTGCCCTCGGTCGCCTGCGGGATGATCGTTCCCCGTAGTCGCTTGAGCAACGCCGCGGTTTGTGCGTCCTGTGGGCTGGTCGTCGGGAACACCGCCACCGTCGCGGCCTCACCATTGGGGCTCGATCGCGGCGGGGTGACGAACGCGATACCGGGCACGGTGCGCAGTGCGGTCACGACCGCCTCGAGAGCATTCGTGTCAGCGGGGGAGTGGATCGCGGCGACGAGGGTGAACGGGCCGTTGAAGCCCGGCCCGAATCCGCTGGCGAGAAGATCATATGCGCGTCGGGAGGTCCGCGACGGCGAGCCGTTGCCCTCGTCGCCGCTACCGAGCCGGAGGGCGAAGAACGGCAGCGCAGTGATCAGAATCAGAATGGCGGACACCGTCGCGTACATGGCCGGGCGCCGTTCGATCCGCCGTGCCGAACGCCACCAGAATCCGGACGGATGGGCGGGTTCCGGGCCCTTGTGGGTGAGCTGGACGCGTTCGGCCCGACCGAGCACCTTCATCCCGTAGAAGCTGAGCAGCGCTGGCAACAGGGTCACCGCGGTGGCCATGGTCAGCGAGACGGTGAGGGTCGCGGAGATCGCGACGCCGTAGAGGAACGTCACACCGAGGGCGTACATACCGAGCAGGGCGATGCACACGGTGAGCCCCGCGAACAGGACGGCCCGGCCGGACGTGTTGATCGCGGTGACGGCTGCTTCCTCCGGCGTCTTGCCCGCTCGTAGGCCGATACGGTGCCGGTTGACGATGAACAGGGCGTAGTCGATGCCCACGCCCAGGCCGATCAGGGTCGCCAGCGTCGGTCCGAACTGGGCGATGGACATCACATGGGACACCAGGCCGATGCAGGCCATCCCGACGCCGAGGGCGATGACCGCGGCCACCAGGGGCAGCGTCATCGCAAGCAGGGTCCCGAACGCGATGAACAGGATGATCGCAGCGGCTACGACGCCGAGTAGTTCGCTCGTGTTCTGCTGGGGCTGTTCCACAATGGACACCGCGGTGCCGGACAGTTCCACCTGGAGCGCCCCGCCATCGGCCGCGCGGGCGGTGTCTATGATCGCTTTGAGCTCGTCGCGGGGGATCTCAACCGCCTGGTCGTCCAGCGCGACGGTGGCGAATGCCGTTGTTCCATCCCTGGTGAACTGCTCCGCGCCCCGCGGCTCGAACGGGCTTGTCACGTCGACGACACGGGGGAGGTCGGCAACCCGCTGGAGCATCGCCGTGGCGTCCGCTTCGACGACAGGGTTGTAGAGGGTGCCGGAGCGGGCGTGCAGCACGACGCTGGTGGTCTCGCCGGATGCGGCGGGGAACTCCCGTTTGAGCAGGTCGATAGCCTGCTGCGACTCGGTTCCGGGGAGTGAGAAGTTGTTCTTGTAGTCCGTACCGGCGGCATAGGCGGCCCCACCGAATCCGAGCAGGGCGCCAAACCACAAGAGTAGGACGATCCAGCGGTGACGGAAGCACCAACGCGCGAGCGATGCCACGGGTTTCCCCCCGGTCTGGGCCGATGGACGGGTCAGGGTCAACGTGCGGTCGGAGAGCGCGCGATCGTGGTTCTTTTCGCGCGCTCGCAGGCCCGGTGGGTCTGGATGCGTGGTCGGAGAGCGCGTGATCGTGGTTCTTTTCGCGCGCTCGCAGGCCCTGCAGGTCTGGACGTGCGACCGGCAACAGGAGCTTCGGGCAGGCGGCGCCCACGCGGCGATCCCCGGCCCGCGGCCTCGGTCTCCTCCGCTTGGATCTCCGCTTGCTGGTCCGCCGCCCCCGCTGACGGGCGCTCTGAACGATCGGTCGGTCGGGGTAGTTTACCGAACGGTCAGTAGACGTGGATCTGCATGGGGCGAGGGTATAGGTTCTTCGCTACCGACCTCCCGGTGAGAGGGGTGTGGGGCGACGATGTCCGGCCGTGCACCGCGCGCTAACGCGGTGGACACGCGCGACCGGATTCTCGCTGTCGCTGTGCAGCTCTTCAACGAGCAAGGCTACGCTGGGACATCGATTCGTGACATTGCGGAGCGGCTCAGTATGACGAAAGCCGCTCTCTACTACCACTTCGCGTCCAAGGACATGATTCTGGACGCAGTAGTGCAGCCGTTCGTAGAGGCGTTCGGTCATGTGAGGGATCTCTCGCGCGTTGATCCGCCGGCTTCGGCGCGGACGATCATTGAGGGTCTGGTCGAGGCGATGGCAGGGCCGGGTGCTGTGCTGTTCGCCTTCGTCAACGATCCGTCGGTGATCCATCGACAGATCGGTAAGGGTGACATCGCATCTCACCAGGATGCGATTGTGACTGCTCTCGCTGGTCCTGATCCCACTCCGTTACGGCTCCTGCGGGCGCGTTGTGCCGTGGGGTGCGTGCAGGCCGGTATCCTCGGGACCGCGCTGGCACGGCGAGCGCTGGCGCATGCCAGTGCCGGCCCGACCAGCGCGACGGGCACAGGGGGGACGCATTCGGTGTCGGTTGGTGACGACGTCACCGAGCCGCTGGTTCCTGACGACGTCCGGCGGGAGGTCGTCGAAGCCGCCCTCGCCGCGCTCGGTTGCTAAGAGCGGCCGGCGGACGGCGGTCTGCGACTGGGGCGTGGCGTCACGGATGACCTTTCGGCACTGGTGGAGTAACGTCCGGATAGTGCTTCGATCACGTTACGTGCTCGCCCTGGTAGCCGTGCCGCTTGCCGGCACAGCCGCCTGCCTGACCGCGGCGCGGGTTTCCGACGCGCACGGCGGGCAGATGGCGACACGGAAGGTACGGGTCGGCACGGTGACCCTCACCGCGGAGGTCGCGGACACGCCGACGCTGCGTGCGCGTGGCCTCATGGGCCGTACGTCGCTGCCCGCCGGGACCGGGATGCTCTTCGTCTTCAACGGTGAGGCCTCGGACGGCTTTTACATGTACCGGACGTTGCTGCCCCTGTCGATCGCCTTCGTCAGGTCGGGGCGGGTTGTCACGGTTCGTGAGATGACACCGTGTTCCGAGGTCGACTCACAACGTTGCGAGATCTATCGTGCCGACTCGGCCTACACCGAAGCCGTCGAAGCGCCGGAGGGTACCTTCAGAAACGCCGGCACGCGTACAGGGGACATGATCGAATTCGACTAGTCACATCAGCACGGTGTCATGTCGGTGATGCAAAATCGATGTTCCGATGTGAGAAGACCTACAAAGCGACAATCCTATTTTGGGTGAATGCCGACGGGATGCCATGTAGTGCTTGCAGTGTGGATCCGTCGGTGACGTGACGGGTCCGACAAGGCTTTCGGCCTGGTGTCGTCCAGCTGACGATGGACGTTCCGGCCGTGGGGCGATGAAATAGGGCTAGGCCGAACGTGGCCGACCGTTTGTCGCCAGCGCTGTCGACACCCAGGTTCCGAAGGCCTGACCGCGACCGTCTCCCATCCCGGGAGGAGGCGACCACCGCGCGACCGGAGGGTTTTGTTGTGCACACACCGGCCCGTCCCACTGTTCCGGACAGCCGTTTGCACGTTGTCGCCGAGCCGTCCCGTTTCGGGGGCAGCCGGGGGTGGCCGCCCAAGACTGCGATCGTCACCGGCGCCAGCAGCGGCATCGGCAGGGAGGCTGCGCTGCTTCTGGCCGCGATGAACTGTCAGGTCCTGCTGGTCGGTCGTAACGGCGTGGCGCTTGACGAGGTTGCGGCATCGACAGAGGGGCACCGGATTGCCGTGGACCTGTCGGTCCCGGGATCCGAGGCCACCGTGGCCCGCCGTGGCGAGGATCTCCTCGGTGACCTGGACCTGCTGGTGTGCGCGGCCGGTCTCGGTTGCGCGGGACCCTACGACCAGCTTTCCCACGAAACTCTCGCCGAGTTGGTGGCGATCAACGTGCTGTCGCCGATGGCACTGGTCCGCTCGGTGCTCCCGGCCATGCTCGAGCGCGGGCACGGGCGCATCCTCCTGGTCGGAAGTATTGCCGGCGCGCTTGGTGTCCGTGGTGAGGTTGCGTACTCGGCGACCAAGGCGGCGCTGGTCGGGTTCGCGAACGCGCTGCGTTCTGAGGTTTCCGGCCGGGGCGTTTCGGTTACTCTGTGCTTCCCCGGGGCGGTTGACACACCTTTCTTCCACCGCCGTGGAGCGCCGTACGTCCGAAAGTGGCCACGTCCGCAGCCGGCCCGCCTCGTCGCTGAACGCATGCTGTTCGCAACTGGACGCGGGCAGGCCGAGGTGTGGGTTCCACGGTGGTTGTCCCTTGCCGCCCGGGTACACGGAGCCGCGCCGCCGCTCTACCGGCGGCTGGCGAGTGTCTTCGGGTAGGTGCATCGCTACCGTAAGTTGTCCGGGGCGTGGGTCGGCCCCCCGGCACCGGGACGGACCCCGTTCATCGGCCACGCGACCGACGGGGGATCGCTGGCTGGACGAGGTCGCGCCGGTGGCCACCGAACGCGGCGGCTGTGAGGGTTCTACCGGCCGACGGCGACGCGCTCAGCGCCGTTCCGGTGCGGTCGGAGGCCCGATGGATCCAGAAAATTGACCGGTTCGAGCGCGCCGCCGGGTTGCTCCGGCGGTTCGCGTCAGGCCCAACCGCTGACGAGGGGGAGGCGCATGACTGCTAGCGACGCAAAGATCGGCCCACTGCCAGGCGGGCCGACGGGAGCATCCGGTGCGCCGCTGCCGGGGGTGGCCCTGCATTCCTCGCCCCAGGATGTGCTGCGGGCGGCTTCCGCTGAGAACTTCACCGTGTCTCCGCTGATTCTTCCGGCTCGGCAGCGGCAGCACCTGTTTGCCATCTACGGATTCGCCCGGCTCGTCGACGACATCGGAGACGAGGCGACCGGCGACCGGCTCGCCCTGCTCGACGCTCTCGAAGTTGATCTTGAGAAGGTCTGGGCGGGCATGCCGACCTTCCCGATCAACCAGGCGCTGGTGCCGACCGTTCGGGAGTGCGCTCTGGATCCCGAGCCGTTCCACCGGCTCGTGGCGGCCAACCGGCAGGACCAGTTCGTCACCCGTTACGACACCTTCGACGACCTGCTGCGTTATTGCACTCTGTCCGCGGATCCGGTCGGCCGCATGGTGCTGGGAATCTTCGGGGTCGACACGCCCGACCGGGTCGCCCTGTCAGACCGGGTGTGTACGGCGCTCCAGATCGTGGAGCACTGTCAGGACGTGGCCGAGGACTTCGCGGCGGGGCGGATCTACCTGCCCCGCGAAGATCTCGCCAACTTCGGGGTGCGCGAGGAGGATCTGGCGCGTCCCAGCGCCGGGCCCGCGGTACGGGACCTGATGGCTTTTCAGGTCCTGCGCGCGCGCCGCATCCTTGACGAGGGCACCCCGCTGGTCGGGCGGGTGAACGGCCGGCTGCGGTTTGTCCTCGCGGGTTTCGTCGGCGGTGGTCGCGCCGCCTTGGACGCGATCGCGCGGGCCCGTTTCGACGTCCTGCGCGGTGCCCCCACCGCGCCGAAGACCCGCATCGCCCGGTACGGCGCGGCTGTGGCACTCGGGTCGGCCGCACCCTCCGCCCGCCGGGCCGCCCGCGCGGCCCGGTCCGGACTCCCCCCACTGGTCACCGGCGGCGGGATCATCGCGAAGCCCAGTGGGCACGGAGGTGGCGAATGACCGTCAACGGGCCGCTGTGGTCGCCCACAGTCACCGAAGCGTATGCATCGTGTGAGAGCCTCACCCGGGAGGCCGCGCGTAACTTCTCCTACGGCATCCGACTGCTCCCGGCAGAAAAGCGGGCAGCCCTTTCCGCCGTGTACGCCTTCGCCCGCCGGCTTGACGACATCGGCGACGGTGACCTGCCCCTGGCCGAGAAGGTCGTTCGCCTGGCCGCGGCCCGGGCCGACATCCTGGCCCTCGGCGCGTCCAGCACGGATCCGGTCCTGGTCGCGCTCAGTGACGCGTGCCGGCGCTTCCCCATCCCGGTCAACGCTTTCAGCGAGCTGATCGACGGCGTCGAGATGGACCTGCGGGGGGTGACGTACGAAACTTTTGACGATCTTGTCGGATACTGTCGGCGGGTGGCCGGCACCATCGGGCGGCTGTCGCTGGGAATCTTCGGCACCGAGGCGGCGCACGCGAACTCCAATGCCCCCACGGTCGCCGACGAACTCGGGATTGCCCTGCAGCAGACCAACATTCTGCGAGATGTCCGGGAGGACCTGATCACCGGCCGGATCTATCTGCCACGGGCCGAGCTCGACAAGGCCGGCATCACTCTCGTGCTGGGCCCGGATGGTCAGCTCGGCGGTCCATCCGACGCACTCGTCGGATATCTGCGCGACTGCGCACAACGCGCCGACGAGTGGTACGGGCGGGGCCTGAAGCTCCTGGGCATGCTCGACCGTCGCAGCGCCGCCTGCTGCGGCGCGATGGCCGGGATCTACCTGCGACTCAACCGCCGGATCAGGATGGACCCGACCCCCGTCCTGGCGGAACGGCTCTCGCTGCCCGGGTGGGAGAAGGTCGTGGTCGCCGCCCGCAGCCTGGCCGGCCGTCCGGAGGTGTCGGTCGGATGAGCCTGCCCACAACGCCCCTGCCGGTGACGCCCCTGCCCACGACGCCCCTGCCGGTGACGCCGCTGCCCGGCCCCGGCACCCCTGGCCAGGGGGGACACCGACTTGTCGTGGTCGGCGGTGGTCTGGCCGGCCTGTCAGCGGCCCTGGTCGCCGCTGACGCCGGTGCCGAGGTGACCGTGCTGGAGGCACGGCCGCGCCTGGGCGGGGCGACCTCCTCATTCGCGCGGGACGGCAGGTGGGTCGACACCGGCCAGCATGTCTTCATGCGCTGTTGCACGGCCTACCGGGCGTTCCTGCGTCGGCTCGGGGTCGAGCACCTGACGACGCTGCAGGACCGACTGGACGTCCCGGTGCTGCTTGCCGGGTCCGGTACACGTGCCCGGCTGCGGCGCACCCGCATCCCGTGGCCGGCGCCGCTGCATCTGACCCCGGCGCTGCTGGGATACCGGGCGTTCCCGATCGGTCAGCGGCTACGGGCGGCGCTCGCGGCCTACCGGCTCGGTCGGCTCGACCCGAACCGACCCGAGGTCGACGGTGCCTCGTTCGGTAGCTGGCTGGCCGGCCAGGGCCAGTCCCCGGCAGCCATCGAGGCGCTGTGGGAGCTCCTGACCGTCGCGACCCTCAACGCCCCGGCGGACTCGGCGTCGCTCGGTCTCGCCGCCACGGTTGTGCGTACCGGTCTGCTCGAGCGGGCGGACGCCGGGGACATCGGCTGGGCTGACGTCCCGCTCCAGCGGCTTCACGGCGACGCCGCTGCCTCGGAGCTCGCCGACCTCGGGGCGGATGTCCGTACCGGCGTGAAGGTTCGTGAGCTGACGAAAACAGCGACCGGTTGGCGTGTGGTCACCGACAGTGGCTCCATCGAGGCCGATTCCGTGATCCTCGCGGTGCCCCCACCGGCGGCCGCCGCGCTGCTGCCGGCCGGCGCGGTCGAGGGCCAGGAGCGCTTCGTCGAGCTCGGCTCCGCGCCGATCGTCAACGTCCACATGGTCTATGACCGCAAGGTGTTGGAGGGTCCGTTCCTCGCCGTGGTCGGATCCCCGGTCCAGTGGGTCTTCGACCGCACCGCGTCGAGCCGGAGTATCGCGTCGAGCGGGATCACCGCGTCGAGCGGGGCCGTCGCGTCCTCGGCCGTGGCAGGGCCTGACGCGGGTTCCGCGCAAGGGTCCGGGCCGGCCGGCCCTACGGGTACGGGTACGCAGTATCTGGCGATTTCCCTGTCAGCGGCGGACGAGTGGATCGACCGGCCGGCGAGTGAGATTCGCGGCATCTTCGTCGAGGAGATGCGCCGGCTGCTGCCGGCCGCGCGAGGCGCCGAGGCGATCGAGGTGTTCGTGACCCGCGAGCGCACGGCAACGTTCCGCCAGGCGCCTGGCACCCACGCGCTGCGCCCTGGCCCGGCCACGGCGTTGCCGGGACTCGCGTTGGCCGGCGCGTGGACCGACACGGGCTGGCCCGCGACCATGGAGGGCGCCGTCCGCAGCGGCCTGGCCGCCGCGAAGGTGGCGCTGGGGGGCTGGCGGTCCGGTCCGCCTTCGCCCGGCCCGGCCCGCAGGTTGCTCCCTGTGGTCGATGCGCCTGGCGGTGCTCCAACGCGTGCGGGGGGATGCGGATCGTCATCGGGTAATTCGTGCAAAACGTCACAATCATCCCGGATGCCTGAGACCAACGTCCCGGACGAGGGACCGTCGTCTTCTAACCCGTCGGGATCATCGACCCCCGGGACGGCGGGCACCCCAGGGGCCCAGCCGGCACTGACCGCCACCCCGCCACTTACACCGCTTCCGACACCATCCGAGCGATCAACCTCAACCTCAACCACGACCACGCCTTCGGCGGCGTCACCGACAGGGAGATTTCCGGCATGACCACTGTGGTTCCCGATGCGATCGAGCGGGGCCGGACTCTGGCAGTGCCGGCGCTTCGCGCCACTGTCGACCGGCTGCATCCCCGGCTGCGTCGCGTGGTTGCCTACCACCGCGGCTGGATCGACGCGGAAGGTAACCCGCTCGCGGGCAGCGGCGGAAAGCTGCTGCGTCCGGCACTGGCACTGCTCTCGGCCGAGGCGGCCGGCGCCGCTGTCGAGGTCGGGCTCCCCGGCGCGGTCGCCGTCGAGCTCGTCCACGACTTCTCGCTGCTGCATGACGATCTCATGGACGGCGACACCGAGCGCCGGCACCGACCCACGGCCTGGACGGTGTTCGGCGCGGACGGCGCGATCCTCGCCGGCGACGCCCTGTTGGGGCTGGCCACCCAGGTGCTGCTCGAGGTCGACCGGGATGCCGGTCGCCGCGCCGCGGTGATGCTCGGGGCGGGCGTCCAGGACCTCGTCCGGGGTCAGGCCGAGGACCTGCACTTCGAAACCCGCAACGACATCACCGTCGCGGACACGCTGATGATGGAGGACGGCAAGACCGGCGCCCTGCTGTCCTGCTCGGCCGCGATCGGCGCGGTGCTGGCGGACGGCCCGGCCCGACTCGTCGACGGCCTCGCCGAGTTCGGGTCACGGCTGGGAACCGCCTTCCAACTGGTGGATGACCTGCTCGGTATCTGGGGTGACCCTGCGGTGACCGGCAAGCCGGTCCTGTCGGACCTGCGCTCGCGCAAGAAGTCGGTCCCGGTCGTGGTGGCGCTGGAGGCCGGCGGCTCCGAAGCCGACGAGCTGCGCGCCTTCCTCGCCTCCACCGGGGAACTTTCCGAAGGCGACCTGCATCGCGCCGCCGAGTTGGTCGAACGCGCTGGTGGGCGGGAGTGGACCACGGCTGAGGCCGACCGCCAGCTCGAAGCGTGCGCCGAGCTGCTGGCGTCATTGGCCCTGCCGTCGCTGGTTGAAGCCGAACTGCTTGCCCTTGCCCGTTTTGTTACCGAACGGGATCGGTGAGTGTGCTGTGACACTGCTGTTCGTACTGGACCGGGAGTTCATACCGCACCGGGACCGACATGTGGACGGGAGCCGCTGATGAGCTCGACCACCGACTACCGGCAATCCCAAGTCTCCTCCGACACGGTGACGGCAGCCGCCGTCCGGGCCCGAGACCACCTGCTGTCGCTGCAGTCCGACCAGGGCTGGTGGAAGGGCGAACTCGAGACCAATATCACGATCGAGGCGGCAGACCTTCTGTTCCGCGTCTTCATGGGCATCCTCACTCCGGATGTGCTCGAGGAGGCCGCCCGCTGGATCCGTTCGAGGCAGACCGAGAACGGCACCTGGGCGATCTACTACGGTGGCCCGCCGGATCTCAGCACGACTCTTGAGGGGTACGTCGCGTTGCGGCTCGCCGGGGACAGCCCGGACGCCCCGCACATGCGGGCTGCCGCGGCTTACGTCCGGGAGAACGGCGGTCCCGCCGCCACCCGGGTGTTCACCCGGATCTGGCTGGCGATGTTCGGCGAGTGGTCCTGGGACGACCTGCCGGTGATGCCGCCCGAGCTCGTGCTGCTGCCGTCGTGGTTCCCGCTCAACGTGTACGACTTCGGCTGCTGGGCCCGGCAGTCGATCGTTCCGCTGACGATCATCGGGACGTTTCGGCCGAAGCGCTCGCTCGGATTCGGGATCGATGAGCTCAAGGTCGAGTTCCCGGCCCAGCCGCCGGCACCGCTGCGCTCGTGGACGGGCGCGTTCCAGCGCCTGGACGCGGTGCTGCACCGGTACGAGCGCCGTCCGCTGAAGATGATCCGCCGGCACGCGATGCGCCGGGCCGCCGAATGGATCATCGCTCGGCAGGAGGCCGACGGTTGCTGGGGCGGCATCCAGCCTCCGTGGGTTTTCTCGATCATGGCGCTGACGCTGCTCGGCTACCCCATGAACCATCCGGTGATCGCGACCGGGCTACGTGGCCTGGAGCGCTACACGATCCGGGAGCGGACCCCCGCGGGGATGGTCCGCCGGTTGGAGTGCTGTCAGTCCCCGGTCTGGGACACCGCGCTCGCTGTCGTCGCCCTGCGTGACGCGGGCCTTGCCGCCGACCACCCCGCCATGGTGCGCGCGGCCCGGTGGCTGGCGGACGAGGAGGTCACGCTCACCGGTGACTGGGCGGTCAAACGTCCAGCACTGGCCCCTGGCGGCTGGGCGTTCGAGTTCGACAACGACGGGTATCCCGACGTCGACGACACCGCCGAGGTCGTGCTGGCCATCCGTCGTCTGTTGAAACCCCACGGCGGGGTCGACGGGAGTCAGACAGGCGGAATCGACGCGGTGGACCCCGGGCTCGCGGCCCGGCTCCGGGCGGCCGAACGCCGCGGCGTGGACTGGGCCATCGGGATGCGCTCGGCCAACGGTGCATGGGGGGCCTTCGACGCCGACAACACCAGGACCCTCCCCACGAAGCTGCCTTTCTGTGACTTCGGCGAGGTGATCGACCCGCCGTCCGCGGATGTGACGGCTCATATAGTAGAAATGCTCGCCGAAGTGGGCCAGGCGCGCAATCCCATCACCGAACGGGCGGTGGGCTGGTTGCTGGCAGACCAGGAACCGGGTGGGTCGTGGTTCGGTCGCTGGGGTGTCAACCACATCTACGGCACCGGCGCGGTCGTCCCAGCTCTGATCGACGCGGGGGTGTCCGCCGACCATCCGGCGATCATCCGGGCCGTCCAGTGGCTGGTCGAGCATCAAAGACCTGACGGTGCCTGGGGCGAGGACTTTCGTTCCTACACCGATGACGCCTGGATCGGCCGCGGTGAGCCCACCGCGTCCCAGACGGCGTGGGCGCTCCTCGCGCTCCTCGCCGCCGATCCGGCGTCCCCGGCGGTCGAACGGGGGGTGCAGTGGCTGGTCGACACCCAGCGGCCGGACGGAACCTGGGACGAGCCGCACCACACGGGCACCGGTTTCCCCGGGGATTTTTCGATCAACTACCACCTGTATCGGCTGAGTTTCCCGCTGACCGCGCTCGGCCGATACCTGAGCGGCGGGTCCGCATCATGACTTTCTCGGCACCGGACACATCACGGACGGCGGGTCCCGCCGAAGGGTCCAAGCCATCGGCGGTCCCGGCATCCCGGACGCCGCCGGCTCGGCCGGCTCTGCCGGTTTTGCCGGTACCGGAGGTACCGGAGGTAGACGCCATGACCGCTGTTGCTCCGACTGCTGCTCCGACGGCGGTCACGTCAACCATCAGGACCCCAGCGGTCCGCCCGTCGACGGCTGACGGCGCCCCGGCCGGGGTTGATCTGGGGCGGGACACCGCGCCGGGTCTGCGCGCCATGGTCCGGCGTCGGCCCAGGCTGGTCGTGGCCGCGCCGCTGCGGTTGGAGGCATGGGCCGCGGCCCGCTCGGGCCTGCCCGGGGGCACGATCCTCATCCGGACCGGAATGGGACCCGAGCAGGCCAGCCGGTCCACCCGCATCATCCGCGAGGCCCGGGCGGACGCCGTGGCCCTGGTCGGTCTCGGCGGCGGCCTCGGTCCGGGGGTGAAGCCCGGGCACGTCGTGGTGGCTGATGAGGTCCGCACCTCCGACGGTTCGGTCAGCGCGCACTGTCCGTCCGCGCCCCTGCTGGCCGGTGAACTGCGCCGGGCGGGCCTGACCGTCCACGTCGGCCCGGTCGTATCCGTGTCGCGGCTGGCGATAGGCACCGCACGCGCGGAGCTGGCGGCGACCGGGGCGATCGCCGTGGACATGGAATCCGCACAGATCGCGCCGGGCGCGAGTGGGGTGCCGCTGGCGATCGTCCGCGTCATCGTGGACACCGACGAGCAGCCGCTGGGGCGTTTTGACCTGGCCCGCCGGGGGATCGCGGGACTGCGGACGATGATGACCCTCGGACCGGTGCTGGAGCGCTGGTCGGCGGCTGTCGGATCACGCCAGGTGCTGCTTGCCGAGCCCAGGGCGTTCTGCGCCGGAGTCGAACGGGCGATCGAGGTTGTCGAGCGGGCACTGGAGATGTACGGGTCGCCGGTCTACGTGCGTAAGCAGATCGTCCACAACAGCCACGTCGTTGCTGATCTTGCCGGTCGTGGCGCCATCTTCGTCGAGGAGCTCGACGAGGTACCGGCCGGGGCAACCGTGGTCTTCTCCGCGCACGGGGTCGCCCCCGCCGTCTGGGAGCAGGCCGACGACCGTGAGCTGTCAGTGATCGACGCAACGTGTCCACTGGTGGAGAAGGTCCACGCGGAGGCTCGCCGGTTCACCGCGCGCGGGGACACTGTCCTGCTTATCGGGCATTCCGGGCATGAGGAGGTGGACGGAACACTCGGGGAGGCGCCTGGAAAGATCAAGCTGGTGGAGTCGCCCGCGGACGTTGCCAGGCTCGAGGTCGACGATCCCGAGCGGGTGACCTACCTCATGCAGACCACGCTCGCGGTGGACGAGGCCGAGGAAGTCGTCGACGCGCTGCGGGACCGCTTCCCGGCTGTGGTCGGGCCCGGATCGGCGGACATCTGCTATGCGACCTCGAACCGGCAGAGCGCCATCCGGCGGGTCGCCATCGAGGCCGACCTGGTCCTGGTCGTCGGCTCACAGAACAGTGCCAACTCACGCCGGCTGGTCGATGTGACCGAACGCGAGGGTGTGCCGGCCTACCTCGTCGGTGACGTCGGCGAGGTGGACATGCGGTGGTTGGTCGGTGCCGACACCATCGGCATCTCCGCGGGGGCGTCCGCGCCTCCGACCCTTGTCGACGAGCTGACCAGGGCACTGTCCGGCCTCGGCCCGACAGCGGTGGCGGTCCGTTCGGTCGGCACCGAGACGATCTCGTTCCATCTGCCCAAGGAACTTCGCCGCCAGCCCAAGTAGTACACGTCGCCGATCACCACGCTGCGGGCGCAGGCGCCGGGTAGTTCGGAGCGTTATCCGGCTACGCGGCGCTCGTGTCGCAATTCCGGACGGTAACGGGCGGATGCGGTGAAAAGCGCGCGGTAGGACTCCTGCTACGGTCCACCCGATGCGTCAGGTATCGACCGATACGGTGCTGGCTGAGCGGGGCGATCAGCAGCGGCTCGATTATCAGGAGCTCCCCGGTGCGGTTTCCGGGACGCCCGGCCCCGCATCGTCGTCGCGGGGCCGGGCGTCCCGGCTTGCGGTGTCCGTATCCGGGCCGCGTCTGGCCTTGTTCGCCCTCGGCACGTTGTCGTTCACCGCGAGCGTGGTGCTGCAGGAGACGCTGTTCCGCCATGGTTCGGGTGACGCGGATGAGGCCGCCTACGTGCTCCAGGCCCGGATGCTGCTGCATGGGCGGCTGACCCTCGACCAGAACCTGGTGGACCCGTTCTTCCGCCCCTGGCTGACCGGCGTCCACAACGGACGGGTCTTCACCAAGTACCTGCCCGGGTGGCCGGCGATGCTGGCCGTGTCCCAGTTGCTGTTCGGGACGATGGTCCTCGCTCCCGCGCTGGTGGCCGCAGCCTGGGTGGTTGCAACCTACCGGCTGGCCCGCGAACTGTTCGATGATGTGGCGACGGCACTCACATCCGCGGCCTTTCTCGCGTTGTCGCCGCTGGTCCTCCTGCACACGGCTCTGCCGATGGCCTATGCGTTCACCGCCGCCGCGCTGACCGCCGCGATGGCCGCGCTGCTGCGTGGCACCCGTATCGGTGCCCGCCGGTCGTTGGTGGCCGCCGGTGCGGCGTTCGGCCTCGCCGCCATGGCCCGCCCGTTCGACGCGGTGCTGGTGGCCATCGTAGGGGTCCTGTTCGTGACGGCCCGGTTCGCGACGGCCCGGTTCGCGACGGCCGGGCAACGCCCGCGGCCGGTCGCGGCGATGCTGCGGGACCTCGGGTGGGTCGGGCTCGGGGGGCTACCGTTCGTCGTGGCGGTGGCCGCCTTCTGTCGGCACGTGACCGGTTCGATGCGGACGTTGCCGCTTGCCGCCTCCGATCCGTTGGACCGCTTCGGTTTCGGTGAGCGGCGGATGCTGCCGTCCGAACCGACGTTCGCCTTTACCGGGCATGTCGCGCTCGACGCGCTGCGGGCGACTCTTGCCGCCGCCCCGGGCTGGCTGTTCGGTGGGACGGCGCTGGTCGTCCTCGCCGGGGTCGGGCTCCTCGCGGGCCTTGCGGCGGGGGGGCGGCGCGCCGGGCATCTGCTGCTCGCCATCACCGCGCTGGGGGTCTTCGCCGCCTACTTCTTCTGGTGGGGTAGTGCCATGGCGGTTCCGAGCCTTCGCAACGGCCTCGGTCCGCATTACCACATGGTGGCGCTGTCGCCTGTCGTCATCCTCGCCGGCAGCGGCGCGTGCCTGCTGTGGCGGGCGGTGCCCGGGCGGCTCCCGCGGCCGGTTGCAATCCCGGTGGCGGGCGTCTGCGGGCTGGCGCTGGTGGCTGTGACCGCCGTCGGGGTGCCCGCGAAGGTCAACGTACAACGCTATGTCAACGCGGTCGACGGGTACGTACTCGATCTCATCCCGGACAATTTTGATGGGCCGGCGGTCGTCATCGTCACCCCACCGACGCCGAGCCGCTACACACAGGTTCCATACCAGTTCCTACGCAACAACCCGGACCTGTCGGACCAGGTGCTGTACGCGGCCGACCTCGGCGCGGCCGACGGGCAGCTCGCCGAGAGGATGCCGGGCCGCCGGCTGTACCAGCTCCGCCCCGACGAGGTGATCGAGGCGGAGAAGCCGTGGAGTTTCCGGGGCTCCTTCGTCGAACTCCGCCCGGTCGAGGGAAAGAAGATCGAGGTTCGGGTGTCTGCGTCGGTCCCGGCGAACATGCGCTACGCATCGTTCTACCTGCGCATCGGCGAGCAGACGGTGACCAGCCCGCTGCCCGTCACGGGAGCCGCGGGCACCGCGGCGAGCGTCGTCGCGACTGTGGACGGAGCCCGCGCGCTCGTCACGGTGGCATCGCCGGTGGGCGGCTCGGTCATGCAGGCCTCGGTGCCGCCGACCTCGGTGCAGGAGTTCAGTTTCGCGGGCGCTGTGCTGCCGGCGCAGCTGACCGTCGGCCTGGCCGCGGGGACGACGCCGGACCTCACCGGGGCCTGGCGCTGGGAGGAGCGCATTCCCCTGGAGCGACGCGCAGACGGGGTGCTGGTCGCGTTGGGTCCCGGGCCGGGCTGGCGGCTGGTCCCCGGCCGCTACGACAACGCCTGGGTACCGGCCACCGTGACGGGGACTCTCGGCGTCACGCTCGCACCGCGACGCTGAGCACCGCGACGCCTGGGCACATGATCAAATCAGTGCGGGCTGCTCGGCATACAGTTCGCGGATGATCGACAGGTCGAACATCCTTCTGGCGGCGGCGGGGGCGGCGCTGTCCGCCAGCACCCGCACATTGGCCTCGATCAGGGCGTCAGTCATCGTGAACAATCCGTTGCGATGTGTGTCCGCACTCTCGACAAGGGTGCTCAGCCGCCTGTTCCTGGCCACCTGCTCGTCGATGTCGAGCCCCGACGACCGGGCGTAGACTTCGGCGAGTAGTCGAGGGCCGAGCATCGGGTCGGCCAGGTCGTCCTTCCAGCCGTGGATTTCGGCGGCCAGGAACGCCTTGACCTTCTGCCTCGACCTGACCACCGTGTCCGCGCTCACCACGTACACGTTGGACACCAGCTGGTAGCCGTGGTCGGCAAGCAGGAACGTCGAGGTGGCGACGCCCTGGCGGGCGAAGGCAGCCGGGGCGTCGATCACCGACGACAGTGCCCCGTCGACCTGGCGCTCCGCGACTGCCCGCAGATGGTCGGGCGTGACGACCTGGGTGACGGCCGTCTCCGCCACTCCCACGGCGGCCAGGAACGACGTCCAGACGGCCGTGCTGCCCGCCGCCATCCCGATCTTCATACCGGTCATGTCCTGCGGCGTTCTGATCGGCTTGTCAGCAAGCGAGACGATGGCCCAGGGCGACTTCTGTCGCTGTGTGCCGATCACCCGCAGCCGTGCGCCGTTGGCGATTTCCTTCGGAAGGGTGTCCGGCGCGATAACCCCGACGAATGCCGCACCGGAAGCCACCGACGCCACCACGGTTCGGGCCCGCGACCCACCGTCATGGAATTCTGTACGGGTGAACCCTGCGTGGCGGTAATAACCGTTGTGGTCGGCGATGAAGGAGCCGGCGAACTCGACGTCGGGCTTTCCCGGGAGCCAGAACGCGAGCGGACCCAGGTCCACCGTCTGTGGTGCGGGGGTGGCCGGCCGGCCGATCCGGCGGGCAGCCCAGGCCGCCGATCCGGCGCCGGCGCCCAGACCGGCGACGGCGACGGCGGCGAGCAGCAGGCCCCGCCGGGACGCCCGTGCCTTGCCCGGGCGCGCGGCCTTCCCGGAACCGTTCGCGGCCTGCCGCGCGTCCGGACCGACCCATACCGGCTGTTCGATCGTGGCCGGGTCGATGTCGGGCTGTGATCGTGGCCGGCGTGGCCTCGGCACTCCGGGGGTCAGGACCTCCAGGCCGACGGTGTCGAGGTCATCGCCATCCTGCTCGCCGATGGCGGTCCCGCCGGCGACGTTGGCAACCATGGTCGGTGCCTCGTAGAACGCGTTCGACGTCGGCCAGGCGTTCGGGCTCGCCACCGGTGGCGCTTCCCGGGGCATGTCCGGTAGCGCTGCCTGTGGCGCTGCCTGTGGCGCTGCCTGTGGCGCTACCTGTGGCGCTACCGGAACCGGGGCCGGTCGTGCGGGCGGTTCTGTCGCCGGCGCCGAGACGACGGCCTGTAGTTGGCGGCGAATCCGCTCCGTCGTGGGCCGAGCGGACGGATCTTTGGCCAGAATCGGTTGGAGTATCGAAAAGGTCCGGGCTGCGCGCATCGGCGCGCTCGGCCCTTCGTAGACGACCGCGTGCATGGTCGCGAAGGTGGTATCCCGACCAAACGGGGAGACGCCTTCCGCCGCATGCAGCAGGGTCGTCGCGAGCGAGAAAAGATCGCTGGCCGGACCGGCCTCATCCCCGCGGATACGTTCTGGAGCCATATAGGCGGGTGTGCCGACCACGCCCCCGGCCGCGGTGATCCGGTGATCGGTCTCGTAGGCCGCGACGCCGAAGTCCGCGAGTTTGACGGTACCGTCAGCGGTGATCAGGACGTTCGACGGTTTGACGTCGCGGTGCAGAACTCCTTTGCGGTGTCCGTGCACGAGCGCGTCCAGCAGCGCGATACCGATCCGGGCGACCTCGGGCTCGTCCAGCGCACCGTCCTGCGCGATCACCGCCGCCAACGAACGTCCTGGGACCAGATCCATCACGATCCACTGCGCACCGTGGTCCTCGACCAGGTCGTACACGGTGACCACATGGGGATGGGCACCGAGCCGGGCGGCGTTGCGCGCTTCGCGGCGGGCACGTTCGATCAGCAGTTCGCGGTCCTGGGCCGAGAGGTTGTCAGGAATGCGGATCTCCTTGAGGGCACGTTCGACACCGGTGCCGGTGTCGACGGCCCGCCAGACCGTCCCCATCCCGCCCGAGCCGAGCCGTTCGACCAGCCGGAACCGCCCGCCGATCAGGTGCGTGACCGTGTGCCCGCTTCGCGTCATACGCCCGCCTTCAGCCTGCAACGCGTGCCCAACCCCATGTGACCTCCGCGCTGCTGCCCACTGTCTTTTTCGCCGATGTTAGGCGTCGCCGGGGACAGCCATTGGTTGGCCGGTTCGGGACTCACCCGTCAGGTCTACACACAATCGCCGCTCGGTTTGCCGCGGGGTCGGTCATACCCGGCCTGATGTCGCGGATTTGGCGAACCTGGGCGGCCTGGGAATGGCCTGCGTCACTCCTGGCGGGGTTGCGAAGGCCAGACCGTTGCTACCACGGCGCGCCTGGGGCCGATGTCCAGCTTATGGCGGGCGATGTGACGTTCGTCCAACACCGGCGGCGCAACGCCGACCGGCGGTGGAACGCAGGACCAATGCCTGCCGGGCATGTCCCCGTCAGGCCCGGGTGGCGCCACCGTGGGCCGGGCCTGGTCGGGCCGCGGCTGGGGGTCGCTGGGCCTGCCGGTCCAGTGCCGTCGCCCTGTGGTGATCGTTTACTTCCCGCTGTCCGGATCCCGACACGGCTCCGTCCGGATTTCTGGTCTAAAACTCCGACTAGGTCGCTGACCTGCGGTGACGGATGTCCGATGCGGGTCGGGGTCGGCCGGGTAGGACGGGGAGAAGTGGCCGATCCAACGTTCTCGACGAACATACAAGCTGTACGTACACCCTGTATGTTGTCGAGATGGAGCGGTCGTCCGGCCGCACGACGTCGACGCCGAAGGGCGGTATTGCCGTGGCGGTGGAGTGGCGGTACTCGTTGCGGATCGGGATGTACCTGGCCAAGCAGAAGGTGCTGCGTCGTAAGCACTTTCCGCTTGTTCTCGAACTTGAGCCGTTGTTCGCCTGCAATCTGTCATGCACCGGTTGCGGCAAGATTCAGCACCCTGCGTCCGTACTCAAGCAGCGGATGAGCGTCGAGGACGCCATGGCCGCGGTGGAGGAGTGCGGCGCACCGGTGGTCGCGATCGCCGGTGGTGAACCGCTGATGCACCCGCAGCTCGACGAGATCGTCCGTCAGCTCATCGCCCGCAAGAAGTTTGTCCTGCTGTGCACTAACGGGCTGTTGCTCCGCAAGAAGATGGCGAAGTTCACACCGTCGCCGTACTTCACCTTCATCGTCCACATCGACGGGCTGCGCGAGCGGCACGACACGGTGGTGGAGAAGGCGGGCACGTTCGACGAGGCGATCGAGGCGATCGCCGCGGCCAAGGCAGCCGGCTTCCGGGTGGGCACCAACTCCACCTTCTTCAACAACGACAGCCCGCAGGATGTGATCGACGTTCTGTCCTACCTCAACGACGAGGTCAAGGTCGACCAGATCCAGCTCTCGCCCGCCTACGCGTATGAGAAGGCGCCCGACCAGGAGCACTTCCTCGGCGTCTCGCAGACCCGCGAGCTGTTCGCCAAGGTCTTCGGTGACGGCCGGCGCGAGAAGTGGCGGCTTAACCACTCGCCGATCTTCCTGGACTTCCTGGAGGGCAAGCGCGATCTTTCGTGTACGGCCTGGGGTATCCCGAGTTACTCGCTGTTCGGCTGGCAGAAGCCGTGCTACCTGATGAGCGACGGCTACGTGTCGTCCTACAAGGAGCTGGTGGAGACCACCGACTGGGACGCCTACGGCCGGGGTAAGGACCCCCGCTGCGCCAACTGCATGGCTCACTGCGGGTACGAGACCTCCGCGGTGCTTGCCACCACGTCGTCGCTGAAGGAGTCCCTGCGGGCCATGCGCAGCGTCTGAGGCGCGAGGCGCGATATCTGCGCGTTCCGTTTCAGGGACGGCTCGTCCCCTACCGCCTGGCACTACCGCCTGGCACTACCGCCACCGCTTGGCACCACGTTGCGAGCCGGCCACCTCGACGGTGGCCGGCTCGCAACGTTCTCGCTACCTTCTTGTTTTCGTTACTTTTTCGCTTCCAGGCCGACGAGCAGCCGATCGAGAACCTCGCCGGCCTCACGTCGGACTTTCGCGGGTTCCGAGGCCCGGCCGATCAACAGGCTCGCCTCGGACAGGACGGCCGCCAACACCCGGGTGAGGGGCGCGACCGGCAGCGGGTCGATCCGCCCGTCGTCGATCGCCTTGCTCAGCCATTCAGCGAGCAGGCGGTAGCCGTGACGTTCGACCAGGACGTCCCATGCGTCGTGGCCGAGTACCGCCGGGCCGTCGACCAGCACGATACGTTGGAAGTCGCTGTCGGTGCAGATGTCGAGAAAAGACTGGAAGCCGGTTCGCAGTTGCTCCCAGGCGTCGGTGGCCGGCTCGTCCGTGGCGCGCTTGAGCTCGGTGGTGACGAGCTGTTCGGCGACCTCAAGGGCGACCTGTTCCATCACCGCGCCGAAGAGATCAGCCTTGTCGCGAAAGTGATGATAAAGCGCCCCACGCGTCACCTGCGCGTCGGCCACGATCTCCTCGGTGCCGGTCGCCGCGTACCCCTGGGTCCCGAATCGGTGCCGCGCGGCGGCGAGGAGAACCTCTCGGGTGGCGGCGGGGTGCTCGCTTCCGCGGATCCTGCTCATTCGCTGATTATGTTGCACTCAGTCTTCTAGTGGGCTTGTTCGGTGGTGGAAATGTCCATAACTATACCTGGTTGTCCGGGCCGCCGTAGCCGTAGCCGTGGCCCGTGTGAGGCACTGGCCACAAAAAGCGACCGACAATAGGGGCGCGGCATCGCAGGGCTGGGGCGCTCTAATCTAGCGACCATGACTACGACCGAGCCGCGCCCACCGGCTGTTGAGTGGGGCGAGCCCCGCAGTAAGACAATCACCTGGCATGATCCAATGGTCACTGCTGCGATGGGGCGGACCATGAGCGGTCTCGACTTCCTCCTGGCGATGCGTGACGGCGTGGTCCCACCCCCGCCGATCGCCATGCATTTTGATTTCGGGATCGGTGCGGTTGCCGAGGGGGACGTTGTTTTTCACTGTGCCCCGGACGAATCCGCATACAACCCGATTGGCATGATACATGGCGGTCTTGTCTGCACTCTCCTGGATACGGTCACGGGCTGTTCCGTGCACACCACGTTGCCAGCCGGGTTCGGATACACCTCCATCGAGATCAAGGTCAACTATCTGCGGCCGATCCAGGTGGTTGACGGTCGCCCGAGCGGCCTGACCGCGCACGGCTGGGTCGTCCGACCTGGTCGCCGCATTGTCTTCGCCGAGGGGGATGTCTGCGGCGCCGACGGCAGGAAACTCGCCACCGCGAGCAGCACCTGCCTGGTGTTTCCGCTTGAGGGCGCGGCCCCGCCGCCGGCCTGACGGCCGTGGGCATCGCACCGCCGCTCACCAGTGGGCGACCATGGTTCGGCCCGTGTTCAGAGCCTGGCGGAGTGCGACCGCGTCGGGTGCCAGTGCGCTGATCAGAACCCCCGGCCCGGCCAGGGGGAGCAGGGCGAAGGTGTCCGTGACCGCCGGGGCGGTCCCGAGCCCGTCCGGCCCGGGGCCCGCGATCAGCAGCGAACCGGTCACGCGGGCGCCACCGAGGACAGCCGGCCCGTCAAGGCCGGGCATACCCGGATCGAGGCACAGCTCCTGGCGCAGGAGCGGGCGCAGCATCCCGCTGCGACCTTCTCGGTTGTGGCCTTCTCGGTTGTGGCCCTCCCGGTTTCGGCCGTTGCGTCCCTGTCCCTGTCCCTCGACGTCGACGTGCAGTGCGCAGGAGATCGAGCCCGCTGGTTCACCGAAACGTCCGAGGACGATTTCCTCCCGCC
>NZ_CAUVXP010000082.1:16487-26479 GCF_963555955.1 Protofrankia sp. Cas3 | reverse complement strand
CGCCGGCACCGCGCCCGCCGGCACCGCGCCCGCGATGGCGCCGAACCGGCTGGCCGTCGAGGTCGGCGCCGCGCTGAGCGCCCTGGTCCTGCTGGGCGTGCTCCAGAACATCGACGTGCTGGCGATCGGCGCACACCGCTCCGTCGACGCCGGCTCGTACGCGGCGGTGTCCGTCGCGTGCAAGGCGCTGGTCTTCGCCGCGGTCGTCCTGGGGGGCTTTCTGCTGCCCGAGACCGCGAGCCGCCGCCACCGCGGTGAGCACGCGCTGCACCAGCTGGGCGCGACCCTGGCGATGCTCGCGGTGCCGGCCACCGGGCTGCTCCTGGTCGCCCTGCTCGCTCCGGCGGGTGGACTGGCACTGGCCTTCGGCCCACGGCTGACCGCGGCCGCAGGCTCCCTCGCACCGCTGGCCGCAGCCATGACCTGCCTCGGGGCAACCGTCCTGTTCACCCACTACCTGCTGGCCGTCGGCGCGCGCGGCGTCCTGGTGGTGCTCGCGGCCGCGACGGCCCTCGCCGTTACGGGCGTCTGGTGGGTCGGCGGCGCCTCGGTGGCGACCGCCCGGCTGGAACTCGTGCTGCATGCGGTGCTGGCCGCAGGCACGGGACTGCTGGTCTGGGCTGACGCCCGGCGCACCGCCACCCGGTGAGCGTGCGATCATCGCTGCTCGGACGCGTCGCGGGTCGGATTAGGATGCTTCGGACACGCTTCGCGATCACCGCAGGCCCTGGGGGCCAGGCCCGCGGCGCGCTGCCGTCTTCCTCCCTGCCGCACCAGCGACCGGGAGCCGAACCAGGACGATTGGGCTGGACCGGTGACCCTGACCGCACCATCGGCACATCCGCGGCGAGTTCTCTCCCGCCGGCTCGCCGGCCGCCCGGGCGCCGGCGGCGAGTCGTCGCCGCTGCGACGCCGGTGGCTGCCGTCGTGGCCCGCGTCGCTGCTGGCCGCGATCGCCTACCTCCCGCTGCTGCTCACAGCGCCCGGGCGGGTCGGTGTCGACACCAAGGCCTACCTGTACATCGACCCGCAACGGCTGATCAGCCATGCGGGGATCATGTGGGCCCCGAACATCGGGATGGGTGCGGTCACCCACCAGAACATCGGTTTCCTCCTCCCGCAGGGCGCCTTCTTCTGGCTCGTCGACCTCGTCGGTCTGCCCGCCTGGGTCGCCCAGCGGCTGTGGACCGGCTCGGTGCTGTTCCTGGCCGGCGCGGGCGTGTTGTTCTGCATGCGGTCGTTTCGGTGGCCGAACAGGTCCGCCTTCGTCGCCGCGGCCGTCTACATGTTGAGCCCCTATGTCCTGGAGTACGAGGCTCGGATGTCGGCGATCCTGCTGCCGTACACGGGCCTGGGCTGGCTGCTCGGGATCACCGTCCGCGGGCTGCGCGAGGCCCGGGGCGGCCGCGCGGCCTGGCTGCCGGACGGCTGGCGCTGGCCGGCCGCGTTCGGTGTCACCGTCGCGCTGGTCGGCAGCAGCAACGCGGCCAGCCTGATCTTCGTGCTGCTGGCGCCGATGCTCTGGCTGCCCTTTGCCCTGTGGGGGACCCGGGAGGTCCGGCTCGGCCCCGCGCTGGGCATGATCATCCGTACCGGTGTGCTGGTCGTGCTGTGCTCGGCCTGGTGGATCGCGGGTCTGGTCACCCAGGCCGGCTACGGCGTGGACATCCTTGCCTACAGCGAGACGCTCAAGACAGTGGCGAGCGCCTCGCAGGCGTCGGAGGTACTACGCGGCCTGGGCAACTGGTACTTCTACGGCGAGGATGCTCTCGGCACCTGGATCACTCCGTCGCGTGACTACACCCAGACCGTGTGGGTGGTCGCCGTGAGCTTCGCGGTACCCATGCTGGCGCTGGCGGGCGCGGCGCTGCTGCGGTGGGGCTACAAAGCCTACTTTGTCCTGCTGGTGCTCGTCGGTACCACGGTCGCGGTGGGCGTGTACCCCTATGACAACCCCTCGCCGCTGGGCGCTGCGTTCCGCGCGTTCGCGCAGGCATCCACCGCCGGGTTCGCGCTCCGGTCAATGCCCCGGGCGGTACCACTGGTCGCGCTCGGCCTGTCGGTGCTGCTCGCCGGCGGGCTCACGGCGGTCAGCGAACGGCTGGGCACCGCGGTCGGCACCGCGGTCGGCTCCGCGGTCGGCACCGCGGTCGGCTCCGCGGTCGGCACCGCGGTCGGCACCGTCAGTGGACGCGTGCGCGGGCGCTCCGGGGGCACCCGCCGCCGCGATGTCCGGACCCGGTTGCCGCGGCTGGCGCCCGGCACCGCATGGATCGTCGTCATCGTCCTGATAGTGGCGAACCTCAGTCCGCTGTGGCGTGGCCGGTTCATCGAGTCGGATCTGGACCGCCCTGAGCAGATCCCCGCCTACGAGCGCCAGGTCGCCACCGCACTGGACGCGACCGGTCCGGCCACCCGGGTGCTGGAACTGCCCGGTGCGGACTTCGCCCATTACCGCTGGGGGACCACCCTGGACCCCGTCCTGCCCGGCCTGACCAACCGCCCCTACCTGGTGCGTGAGCTGATCCCGTTCAGCGCCGCCGCATCCGCCGACCTGCTACGCGCCGTGGACCGCCGGATGCAGGAAGGCGTGTTCGAAACCAGTTCGCTGGCCGACATGGCCCGGCTGATGGGAGTCGGTGACATCGTGCTGCGCAGCAACCAGCAGTACGAACGCTTCCGCACCCCGCGGCCGGTGCCTACCTGGGCGCTGTTCACCGACCCGGTGCCCGCCGGGCTTGGCGCGCCACGCCGCTTCGGCCCGCCGGTCACCGACGCACCACGCATTCCCGTCAACGACGAGCTGGCCCTGGGTACCCCACCGGACGCGGTCGACCCGCCGGCGCTGGCCGTATTCGGAGTCACCGACCCACAACCTATCGTGCGGACGGCGGCCACCGGGGCACCGCTGCTCGTCAGCGGCAACGGGGAGGGGCTGGTGGACGCCGCGGCCGCCGGCCTGCTGGCCGACCCGCTCACAACGAACCGGGCCATCCTCTACACCGCGTCGATGGCAGCCGACCCGGCATCGGTCGGCCAGGCCCTGAGCGACGGCGCCGATCTTCTTCTCACCGACAGCAACCGGCGCCGGGCCGAACGGTGGGGCTCGATCCGGGACAACTACGGGTACGTGGAAGGCCCCGACACGGTCGCGCTGGCACCCGACCCCAACGACAACCGACTACCGGTCTTTCCGGCCGAGACCACGGCGGCCCAGACGGTCGCGGTGCTGCACGCCCCCGGCCAGCCCGGCGACATCGCCGCCGTCGGCGCAACCAGCTACGGCAACGCGTTCTCCTACAGTCCGCCGGAACGTCCGGTGGGCGCGGTCGACGGCGACCTCGACACCGCGTGGCAGGTCGGCGCGTTCGCCAACCCGGCGGGCCAGCGCCTCCAGATCGCCGTGACGGACCCGGTGCGCACCGACCGCGTCCGTCTCGTCCAACCGCTACGCGGCTCCCCCAACCGGTGGATCACCAAGGCGACGCTCCGGTTCGACGGCGGCGCACCGGTGAGTGTGAACCTCACCGCCGCGTCCCGGACCGAAGCCGGCCAGCTGGTCACCTTCCCGGCCCGTCGGTTCACCCACCTGGACATCACCGTCGAGGAGACCAACACCGGGGTCCGCGCGCAATACGCGGATCTGTCCAGCGTCGGGTTTGCCGAAGTCGACATCGTCCGACCGGACGGCACGTCCCCGCACGCACACGAGCTCCTGCGGATGCCGACCGACCTGCTGACCGCGGCGGGCACGGCATCGGTGCAACACCGGCTCATGCTGCAGGTCACCCGCGACCGGGCGAACCCGGCGGAACCGTTCCGATCCGACGCCGAGGCGGCCATGGCGCGGGTGTTCACCCTGCCCACCGCGCGTACCTTCGCGCTCACCGGCACCGCCCGCGCGTCCGCCTATGCCAACGACCTGATCCTGGGTACCTCCACCGGCCGGCCCTCGGACACGGTGACCACCGAATCGTCCGGGCGGCTGCCCGGTGATCTGGCTGCCGGCAGCGCCGGTGCGTTCGACGGTGACCCGGCGACGCTGTGGAGTCCCGGCTTCGGGATGCAGACCGACGCCTGGATCCAGGTCAACTCCCCGAAGCCGGTGAGTTTCTCGACGCTGACCCTGTCGGTGGTGGCCGACGGGCGCCATTCCGTGCCGAGGACACTCGGGCTGGTCGTGGACGGTAAGCGGGTGGACACGCTGACCATCCCGCCGATCACCGACATGCCGGGTGCCAGGATCGGACAGCCAGGTGCCAGCCGGACGGTCACCCTCTCCTTTCCCCCCGTCCGGGGCAGCAACATCCGCCTTGTGGTCGACGACATCCGGTCGGTCACCACCCGGGACCCGATCAGCCAGCAGCTGATCACGATGCCGGTGGGACTGGCCGAGGTCGACATCGCCGGCCTGCGGGTTCCCCCGGCGGCGGCAGCCCTGCCGGGCGCATGCCGTAGCGATCTCCTCACGCTCGACGGACGCCCGGTCCCGGTACGGATCACCGGTTCCAGCGCCGACGCGCTCGCCCGCAAGGGCCTGCTGGTGTCGCTCTGCGGTGACCCCATCACCCTGGGCTCCGGCGACCACGTGCTACGCACCATCGCGGGAGCCGGCGTCGGATACGATCTGGACCGCCTTGTACTGGCCTCCGAGCCCGGTGGTGGCGCGTCGCCGATCACTGCCGCCGGCTCGGTCGCACCGGCCGACCAGAGCACCCCGGTCCGATCATCAGGCGCGAGCAGCACCCGCGCGCCGGCGGTGGCGGTCACCGGATCGAGCGACACCTCGTTCGCCCTGCGGGTCACCAACGCCGAACCCGGCACACCGTTCTGGCTGGTGCTCGGGCAGAGCCTGTCCGCCGGCTGGAAGGCGACCTCACGGGGAACCTCAACGGGAGGATCGACGACCACCGACTACGGCGCACCACGACTGGTGGACGGCTACGCCAACGGCTGGCGGATCACTCCGACCGCGTCCAGCTTCACCGTCGATCTGCGCTGGACCCCCCAACGGCTGGTGCGCCGTGCTCTGGCGCTCTCCGGCATCGCGCTGACCTCCTGCGTCGTGTTGATGGTCGTGACGGCGAGAAGGCGCCGGCGATCACGCACGCAGGCCGATCCGGTGACCGCCGAGCTACCCCGGTTCGCATCGCCGGCGCCGCGGGCCCCGCGGGTACCGGTCACGGTCGCGATACTCGCAGCGACGGTGGCTGCCCTGATCGCCATGGCACTGGTGAACCCGGCGGCGAGTATCGCCACCGGGTTGGCAACCCTGGCCGCGCTACTCCTGCCCCGGGGCCGGACCCTGCTCACGCTCGGACCGGTGGCCCTGCTGGCCCTGAGCGCCACCTATGTCATCCAGGTCCAGCTGCGCCACAGCCTGCCCAGCGACGGGGAGTGGGTCAGGGCGTTCGCGCGGGTCGCGACCGTGTCCTGGATCGCGGTTCTGCTCCTGGGTGCCGACGTCCTCGTCACGGCGGTGCAACACCGGTACCGACACGATCTCACCGCGGATGTCACCGCCGGCCCGTCAGGCCCGGGCACCGGCGCGGTCACCGGCGCGGTCACCGGCGGCGATGCCGCGCGACCCACCGTTCACCCGTGACACCACAGTGCGGCCAACGGCTCGCGCAGCGGCCCGCAGCGCATTCTCAGCACCGCACAGAGCGGCGCTCGGTGGCTGATCGACCTCGGTCACCGCGGTGCCGACCACGAACGACGGCCTCGGCTCCCCATCCCATGACACCCGCAACCGGGCGATCATCTCGTTCGACCCGACCTGACTTCCACCCGGGAAGGCGACGACGAAGCGGTTGTGCGACCAACGCCCCAGCTCCGCACCGGGACCAGCGGCCGCACGCAGCTGGCCGGCAAACTGTGTGAAGATGTGCTCGTCGCCACAGACGCCGTCCGGGTCCGAACCCGGGTCCGAACCCGGGTCCGAACCCGGCTCCGAACCCGGCTCCGATGGGGCACCGAGCACCGCGAACAGACAGAGGACGGTTCGCGCGGGCAGACCCTGCAGAATCGCCAGGAAGCGCTCGCGGCTGGTGAGGCTGGTTGCCGGGTCGATACCGATCTCCCGGACGCGGACCTGTGCCCGTCGCAACCGCGCAAGGGTATGACCGGCCTGACCGCCCAACAGGGTGACCGCGCGCAGGCCCGCCTGGTCGGGCTCGTCCCGCCTGACCGTCCAGCGGGCCACCACAAGCCCGATCAGCCCGCCCTCGCCGGGAAGCGGCACCAGCAGCGCAGAGGCGATGCGCAGCCGCCGCACGACGTCCGCCGGGAACAGCGTCGAGGATGTGACGTCGGCCAGGAACACCGGCGCCCTGGTACGCAGGACGGCCCCGATGCCGACGGTGTCGCGCCCGGTGAACCGCTCCGCGGGCGTCGCTCCGTCCTCGTCCGACTTCGTCGCTCCGTCCTCGTCCGACTTCGTCGCGGTGGCCACCACGTGGAACACCGTCGATCCGGGAAGGTCAGCGAGCAGTAGGCTGGCCGCATCCGCGTCGAGAAGCGCTCGGGAGACCTCGGCGACCGTCGACCCGGCCGAATCCAGGTGATCGGGATACCAGAACTGGTCCAGCACGCCCAGCGCCCCGGTCACCTCCGCCAGCATCCGGTTGGCTCGGCGGGCCTCCAGTAATTGCATGACCTGGTGTCCCAGGGCGGCGAGCGACTCGCGTTGGCCGGGGGTGAGAGCACGAGGAATACGGTCCACCGCCACGACGTGCCCGATCACCTTGCGATCAGGGGTGGTGATCGGCGCTCCGGCGTAGAAACGGAATGACCGGCGCGGCCCGATCCTGGCCAGGCGCATGAAGCGGGGGTCCGCGGCCATGTCCGGAATCTCGAAGACCCCGGTTTCGGCGAGCGCCCACTGACTGACCGACACATCGCGCGGTCGTTCGGTCACCGTCGAGCCGTGGCAGGCCTTGAACCATTCCCGATCGGTGTCCAGGAACGCGACAAGTCCCACCGGGGTGTCACACAGGCGGGCCGCCAGCGCGGCGATCTCGTCGAATTCAGGCTCGCTGTCGGAATCGAGGATCTCGTACCGGCGCAGCGCGGCGATCCGGGCGGGTTCGTCAGCCGGCCTGACAACGGGCGGTCCGGCCATGACCAGTTCCGGCGGGCACGGCTGCGCCACCCGATCGGGGCCCGCCACCCGATCGGGGCCCGCCACCGAATCGGCCTGCACCGTCGCCGCGGGCCCGGGAACGGCCGCGACGACCGCGCAGGCCTGCGCGGTCAACAGCGCCAGCAGCTCGGGCGAGGGAGGCAGCGGCCGCGAGATCGCCTCCCCCTGGAGAAGATCGCATCCGAGCTCCACCAGCATCCGCAGGGCCCGGGCATCCTCGACGCCCTCGCCGACGACCCGTAGCCCCAGGCGATGGCCGAGCTCCAGGACGGTGCGGACGATCGCGACGTCGGGCAGGCTGCCGTGCGCGTCGGAGACGAACCCCCGGTCGATCTTCACCTCGTCGAACGGCAGCGCCTTGAGGATCTCCATCGAGCTGTAACCCGTTCCGAAGTCGTCCAACGACAACGTCACCCCGCGGGTGCGCAGTTCCCGCAGCATCGCCGCGGCCCGGGCCGGCTGGGTGACCAGCGCACTCTCGGTGATTTCCAACGTCAGGACGTCTGCGGGCAGGCCGTGCACGGACAGCGTGTCCGAAACCAGGTTGGGCAGATCGTCGCGGACGAGCATCCGCGCCGAGAGGTTCACCGACACCGGTACGTGGTGGCCGGCCGACGCCCAGTCGGCGCACTGGCGCAGCGCCTCGTTGAGCACCCACTCGGTCACATCGATGATCAGAGTGGACCGTTCCGCCATCGGCAGGAAGGCTCCGGGGGCCAGCAGACCGCGATCGGGGTGCGCCCAGCGCAGCAGTGCCTCTACACCGGCGATGCGCCCGGTATGGGCGGACTGCAGCGGCTGGTAGTGCAGGACCAGTTCGCCACCGGCGACGGCGGCGCGCAGCTGCGCGTGCAGGGCGAGTTCCCACGGCCGGACGCCGGCCATGCCCGGGTCCCACACACCGGCCCGTTCGCCGTCCCGTTTGGCCACGTGCAGCGCCGCGTCCGCCGCCGGCAGGAGGGCGTCGAGGCTCGCGCCGTGCAGCGGGGCGACCGCGACACCGGCGCTGGCCTCGACCTCGACCTCGACGCCGTCGATCCGGAACGGACCGAGGATCTGACTGATCACCATTCGGCCGATGGCGCGCATCTGATCGCGTGCGGCCTCGGGCTCGTCGGGCAGCTCAACCCCACACATGACGACCGCGAACTCATCGCTGCCGATGCGGCCGGTGAACGCAGGGTCCACGGGTACGCTGCGCAACTGCATCGCGATGGCCTGCAGCAGCCGGTCGCCGGCGTCATGACCGAGGGCGTCGTTGACCTCGCGGAACCGGTTGATGTCAAGGAGCACCAGCACGGCGTGGCGACCGGCGGCGAGCGCCGCGGCGATCGCGGGCTGGGCCACCCGGGCCAGGCCGGCCCGGTTCGCCAGCCCCGTCAGCGGATCCCGGTCCACCAGCAGCTGGCTCCAGCGGCCGAACCCGTACACAACCAGAGTCGTCCCGCTGACGGTGAAGACGGTCATCACGACCGCGGGCATCGCGACACCGAGATCGCCTTCGATCGCGAAGCCGGCCACGGCCCCCGCGCTGATGAGCGCGGCATGGACAAGGGCCACCCACAGTCTGTGAACCATCGCGCCATAGGCGGCGATCCAGGCGTACCAGAGCAGATAGAGGTCGGCGTCCCTGCCGGAATCACTGTCACACAGCGCAATCGTGACCGCGAGGACCGAGGAGAGCACCAGGATGTGGTGAGCCACCGGCCGGATGCGTCGCAACAGCAGCGCGGCAACCAGGTTGGCGATGCTTATCGCCACGGCGAGCCAGGTCCCCAGCTGGTTCTGCCCCGGCGACCAGGGCAGCAGCGCAAGGACGGAGAAGGCGAAGACTCCTCCGACGGAAAGTATGACCAGAAATCGCCGTCGATCCGTGAAGGATGGAACGCTCATGGTGAACGATCCTCCTGCCGTCGGGGGTAAGGTGCCGCCGCCCGGCGGGACAGCACCCTGGCAACCACCGGGCCCCGACAACTACCGAGAGCGACCAAACGGGCCAAAAATCTTCGATTCACGACCCAGAGACAACGCCGCCCCATCACCGTAACCCGGCGCCACCACTTAGAGCGCCCGGCAGTAGGGGGCGCGGCGTCGCGGGGCTGATAGGCGCAGACAGTGAGCGCACAGCCTCAGCGCGAGATCGCCGCGAGGTCAGTGGGCGGCGTCGTCCCAGGTCAGGCCGCAACCAACACTGACGTCGAGAGGAACCGACATCTGGTATGCCGCTCCCATCTCGGTCCGTACCAGCGCCTCGACCTCGGCGCGCTCACCCGCAGCGATCTCCAGCACAAGCTCGTCATGGACCTGGAGCAACAGCCGGGACCGCAGTCTGCGCTCCCGCAGCGCCCGATCGACGCCCAACATGGCGATCTTTATGATGTCCGCCGCGGACCCCTGGATGGGAGCGTTGAGCGCCATTCGCTCGGCCATCTGCCGACGCTGCGCATTGTCACTGGTAAGATCGGGAAGGTAACGGCGCCGTCCGAGGATCGTCTCCGTGTAACCATCGGCACGGGCCTGTTCGACCACCCCGCGTAGGAAGTCCCGTACCCCGCCGAACCGGGCGAAGTACGCCTCCATCTGCGCACGGGCCTCTTCCGGATGGATGCCGAGCTGGCCGGCGAGCCCGAAGGCGGAGAGCCCGTAGGCCAGCCCGTAGGACATGGCCTTGATCCGGCGGCGCAGCTCGGGATCAACCGCGTCCACAGGCAGACCGAATGCCTGGGCTGCCACGTAGGTGTGCAGGTCCTCGCCGGAGGCGAATGCCTCGATCAGTCCCTCGTCGCCGGACAGATGCGCCATGATGCGCATTTCGATCTGGGAATAGTCGGCCGTGAGCAGGGTCTCG
>NZ_CAUVXP010000082.1:0-16062 GCF_963555955.1 Protofrankia sp. Cas3 | reverse complement strand
TACCCCGTGCCGACGACGAACGCCCGGCGGATCTGACGGCCCTGCGCCGTGCGTATCGGGATGTTCTGCAGGTTCGGGTCGGTCGAGGACAACCGGCCGGTCGCCGCGATCATCTGGTTGAACGTCGTGTGGATGCGGCCGGCATCGTCGATCATCGGTATGAGCGAGTCGACCACCGTACGCAGCCGGGCAACGTCACGATGGCGCAACAGCACCGCCAGGAGCGGATGGTCGGCCTGAGTGGCGAGCCAGGCCAGCGCGTCCGCGTCGGTGGTGTAGCCAGTCTTGATCTTCTTGGTTTTGGGCAGGCCCAGCTCGTCGAACAGGATGGCCTGCAGCTGCTTGGGTGAGCTGAGGTTGAACGGCCGCCCGACGATCTCATGCGCCTGCGCGGACACCGCGGCGACCTCGGCACCGTAGTGCTTCTGGAGCTCGAGCAGATGATCGGTGTCGGCGGCGATGCCGGCCCGCTCCATCACGGCCAGCACGCCGACGAGTGGAAGCTCCACGTCGTGCAGGAGCGCGGTGGCACCGCGGCGGTCCAGGTCCGCGTCGAGCGCGTCGGCGAGCTCGAGGCAGGCCCGTGCCCGCACGACGTCCGCACCGGCCGCGTCCGCCTCGTCCGATCCGTCGATGGTCAGCTGTCCGGTGTCGGATCCTTGCGTACGCAGGTCGCGCCGGAGATAACGCAGGACGAGATCGGCCAGGTCGAAGGTGCGCTGACCGGGCAGCGCCAGGTAGGCCGCGAGCGCGGTGTCGCTGGTCACCCCCTCCAGTGACAGGCCACGGGCGGCAAGCGCCAACATGGGTCCTTTCACGTCATGAGCCGCCTTGGGCTGACCAGGGTCGGCCAGCCACTGCGCCAGCGCCTTGTCATCGTCGCCGGTGAGCCCAGCCGGGTCGATCCACGCACCGGGACCGCCGGGGGTGGCCAGCGCGAGCGCCGTGACGACGCCGGTACCCCGACCCCAGGTGCCACGGACGTGCAGGCCGACGCGCTGCCCGCCACGGGCATGGTCGGTCAGCCATTGGGAAACCTCGCCGGGCCCCAGGATGCGCGTGCTCACCTCGAAACCCTCGTCGGCCTCGGGTTCGACCGTGGCCAGCGCCGTGTACAGCCGCTCCCGCAACGTCCGGAACTGCAAGGTGTCGAAGAGCTGGTGGACGGCTTCGCGGTCCCACGGGCGCAGCCGAAGATCGACGGGGGTGACGTCCAACGGCACGTTCCGGGCGAGCTCGGTCAGGGCCCGGTTGCGGATCACGCTGGCCAGATGGGCGCGCAGCGACGTACCCGTCTTCCCGCCGAGTTCGTCCACCCGGTCGACGAGCTCGGCCAACGACCCGAACTGCTGGATCCACTTGGTGGCGGTCTTCTCCCCCACCCCGGGCACCGACGGCAGGTTGTCCGAGGGGTCACCGCGCAGCGCGGCGAAGTCCGGGTACTGCACCGGGGTGAGACCGTACTTCGCCTCGACCTCCGCCGGAGTGAACCTGGTCATGTCACTGATGCCGCGCCGGGTCATCAGCACCGTCACCTCGTCGGTGACGAGCTGCAACGCGTCCCGGTCACCGGTGACGATCAGCACCTGCATCCCCACGGCCGCGCCCTGGCTCGCCAGTGTCGCGATGACGTCGTCCGCCTCGTAGCCGGGCGCGCTGACCCCGAGCACGGCGAGCGAGTCGCACACCTGCTGGATCAGGCTGATCTGTCCGACGAAGTCCTCAGGCGTCTCGGCGCGCCCAGCCTTGTACTCCGCGTACTGGGTGTGCCGGAACGTGGGAGTCGGCAGATCCCAGGCGACCGCCACATGGGTGGGGCGCTCATCGCGCAACACGTTGATCAACATCGAGGTGAAGCCGTAGACGGCGTTGGTCGGCTGTCCCGTCGTCGTGGCGAAGTTCTCGACCGGGAGCGCGAAGAACGCACGGTAGGCCAAGGAGTGGCCGTCGAGCAGGAGCAGCCGCGGCTCACCGTCGCCAGGCGCGGGCTGGGCGACGGCCGAGGTAGAGCCGGCAACCGAACGCGCGGAACCACGGGCTGGCGGGCGCTGCGCGCCGGCGGATGTGGCGGACACGACCCGAGTGTATTTGGCCCGCCCGCCCCGCCGTACCTCCCCGTGCCGCACACCGTGGGCGCGGTGCGGTACGGGGAGGTACGGGGAGGCACGGTGCGGTACGGGGAGGCACGGGGAGGCACGGGGAGGCACGGGGAGGCACGGGGAGGCACGGGGAGGCACGCCGGCCGTATACCGGCCCCCAGCAATTTCCGCCGGTTGATATTCGCCCGGTGATATTCACCTGATGACATTCTACTGCTGACATTCGGGTGACCGAGGACCACACGGGGCGTCTTCGATCGGACAGACCGATACCCGAACGTGTCACTCGTCACGCCGCGAAGAACGCTGGGAACGCCACCGGGAACGCCGCCGGAAGGCTTCGGGGAAGACGGTGTGCGAAAACCGACGGCTGCCGTCCGCCCGGCGCATTGACGCGAGCATCGGTCACGCCTAGCTTCTTTGTCAGTGGGCCCGGGACGGACGAGTAGATAACGTCCATACACGGGGAAGGTGTGGACGGCGCCAAAGACCGTCCCGGGTTTCACTTATTCATCTGCAGATTCAGGTGGCACTGCAGCCTCATGTGCCACTGCAACCTCATGTGCCACTGGATGCACGGTTCGATCCCCAGCGCCACGCGCGGTGCTGTCGCTCAGGCGACGTCCTCACCCAGATAAGCCCGCCGAACACGGTCGTCCGCGCGCAACAGGTGAGCCGGGCCGTCCAGCACCATCCGACCTGTTTCCAGCACGTAGCCACGGTCTGCGACCGCCAGCGCCTGGTGGGCGTTCTGCTCCACCAACAGCATCGACACGCCGGTGCTGTTGATCTCAGTGATGACCGAGAAAATCATGGCTACGACCAGCGGTGCGAGCCCCATCGAGGGCTCGTCCAACAGCAGCACCCGGGGCCGTGCCATGAGCGCCCGGCCGATGGCGAGCATCTGCTGCTCGCCGCCGGAAAGGGTTCCCGCCGCCTGCCCACGTCGCTCGGCAAGGCGTGGAAACATCGCGAAGACCCGTTCGATGTCGCCACGCGCCCGGCGGCGGTCCCGGTAGGCGCCCATCAGCAGGTTCTCGTGGACGGACATGACCGGAAACACCCTGCGGCCTTCGGGCACGTGACTGATCCCCCGCGCGACGATCTCGTGTGCCGGCAGGCCCGCGAGCGGCTCCCCGTCGAGCCGTACCTCCCCCGACACCGGATGCAACAGCCCCGACACCGTTGCCAGCGTCGTGGTCTTGCCGGCGCCGTTCGCCCCCAGCAGGGCCACCACCTCGCCGGCTCCGACCCGCAGGCTCACGCCACGCAGCGCGGTCACCGAGCCGTAGCGGACCTCCACGTCGGTGAGCTCGAGCGCCATCAGCCGCCACCAGGAGCGTCGGCCGGGCCCAGGTATGCCTCGCGCACCGCCGGGTCCCGCTGGACGTCGGCCGGCGGACCGCTGGCGATGACCTGGCCGAAGTTGAGCACGACCACCGCCGTGGCCACGCTCATCACCAGGCCCATGTCGTGTTCGATCAGCAGTACGGAGATCCCGTCCGCGGCGACCCGCCGCAGCAGCCCTGCCAGCTGGTTTTTCTCCGCCGTGTTCGCGCCCGCCGCGGGTTCGTCCACCAGCAGCAGACACGGGTCGGCGCCCAGTGCCCGCGCGATCTCCAGACGGCGCTGCTCCCCGTAGGCGAGCGCCGCGGCCGGGACGTGCGCACGGTGCGCAAGGCCGACGAAGGCCAGCAACTCCATGGCGCGGCGCACGGCGCGAGCCTCGTACCGCCGGACGGCGGGGGTGGCGAGCATCACCTGTAGCGTCGCCGGGCGGTCCCGCCCCTGCACCCCGACCTGGACGTTGGCGAGCGCGCTCAACCCGCCGAACAGCCGGATGTGCTGGAACGTCCGGGCCACCCCGAGCCGGCTGATCACGTGCGGTCGGCGGTCGAGCAGGCACGTCGGAGCACCGCCGCGGCCCCACAGCGTGACGTTACCGGCCTGCGGGCGGGCGACGCCCGTCAGGCAGTTGAACAGCGACGTCTTGCCCGCACCGTTAGGACCGATCACCGCGAGAATCTGACCCCGTTCATGGCGTAGCGACACGCCGTTCAGGCTCGTGACTCCGCCGAAGCGCAGTACCAGCCCACGCACGTCGAGGACAAGACCGGTGTCGCTGCGACCGGCCGCCGGGTCCCGGCTCGGCACGGCGTTCATCCGGCCGGCCCACCGGCGGGCAGCGCGCCGCCGACGTCACCCATGTCACCCACGTCACGCACATCACCGATCCCGCCGGCACCCGGGACACCGGCGTCGTCGGCGGCGTCGTCGGCGACGGCGACGCCTACCCGCTCACCGCGCCGTGGCGGGAGCAGGCCCTGCGGCCGGAAGGTCATCATGATGACCACCACGACCCCGAAGTAGATGTACCGGTCGGCTGGGGGCACGACGTCACGCAGGAAGAACGCCAGCCCCTGCAGGACGACCGCGCCGAGCACCACGCCGAACCGGGAGCCCATCCCACCGAAGATCACAATGGTGAGCACCAGAATCGAGGCCTGCAGGCTGAACGTCTGCGGGTTGAAGAACTGCTTGGTCGCGAAGAGCACCCCGGCGAAACCCGACACGGACGCGCCGATCGAGAACGCCAGCAGCTTCATCCGCACCGTCGCGACACCCGAGATCTCGGCCGCGAACTCGTCCTCCCGGATCGCGGCCCACGCCCGGCCGACGTGCGACCGTTCCAGCCGGCCGAACACCACGATCACCACGATCACCACGGCGAGCAGCAGGTAGTAGTACGGCAGTGGCGCCAGGCCCCAGGCATAGTGCAGTGCCCCGACGTCAAGGGACAAGGGCGGCACGCCGAACACCCCGCGCGAGCCGCCCGTGACACCGTCGACGTTGTTCGCGAGCAACTGGACGATCTCACCGAACCCCAGCGTCACGATGGCCAGGTAGTCCCCGCGCAGCCGCAGCGTGGGCCCGCCGAGAGCCACCCCGGCGACCATCGCCGCGACCACCGCGATCGGGATCACGACGAACGGGTTGAGAATGACCGGTGAGTGCCACGGCATCGCCGTGCGGGAGGTGAAGTAGGCGGTTGTATACGCGCCGATCGCGAAGAACGCGATGTAGCCGAGATCGAGCAGGCCGGCGTAGCCGACCACCACGTTGAGGCCCAACGCGAGCAGCGCATAGATCCCGATATCGGTCACGAGGGACTGTGCGGCCGCCGCGGACAGGCCCAGCGGCACGATCAGGGCGATACCCAGCATCCCCACGGTCGCCACGGCCCGTCCCCAGGCGCCCACCGCAGGGCCGCCGAAGCCGCCGAGATCGCCGAGATCGCCGAGGTCGCCGACCGGCAAGCCTGAGCAGGCTGCCCGGACCGATCGGAGCAACCATCCACCGGCGCCTGCCCGCACGCGTGCGGCGCACATGACACCCGCCCAGGTACCGGTCGCCAGCGCCGCGAACAGCGCGAAGCGCGGGGCGAACAACGATCCGCGGATGCCGGCGAAAGGATGATCTGCGTCACCGGACGGACCGGTGACAACCGCGACCAGCACCGCGCCGCCCAGGTACACCGCGAGCCGACGCAGCCAGGGCAGCGCTGCGCTCATGCCGCCCTGCCCTGACGTTCACCCAGGAGGCCCGAGGGCCGGACCAGGAGCACTCCCACCAGGACGAGGAAGGCGATCACGTCCTTGTAGGACGCCTGGAACACATAACCGCCATAGCTTTCGACCAGGCCGAGGAGCACCCCTCCCAGCACCGCGCCGCGGACGTTACCGATGCCGCCGAGCACGGCGGCGGTGAACGCCTTGATGCCCGGGACGAACCCCATCGTGTAGGAGGCGTTGAACGTCATCGCATAGAGGAAGCCACCGGCACCCGCGAGCAGACCACCGAGCACGAACGTGGCGACGATCACCCGCTCGACGTCGACCCCCATCAGGCTCGCGGTGCCGGCGTCCTGGGCGGTCGCCCGGATTGCCTGGCCCAGCCGGGTGACGGCGACCACCCGGTCGACGACGACGAGCATCACCACCGCCACCCCGACGATGACCAGGGCCTGGGTCGAGATATCGGCACCGAGGACCCGCCAGGCGGTCCCGTTGGTGAACAGATCGGGGACGGGCACGCTCTGGCGGCCGAACTCCTTACCGGCCAGGTTGGCGGCGAACAGGGACGCTCCGATGGCACCGATGAGGTAGGCCAGACGAGGCGCGCCACGGCGGCGCAGCGGCCGGTAGGCAGCGCGCTCCAGGGCGAACGCGGCAAGGCCACCGGACGCGGCGCCGACACCGAGCCCGACCGCCACCAGTGCGACCGATGTGAGCCCTGACGGCGTCACCTCGCCCGCGGGCAGCAGCGCCCGGGCTGCGAACAGGCCCCCGAACGCGCCGAGCATGAAGACCTCACTGTGGGCGAAGTTGATCAGCGTGAGCACCCCGTAGACGAGGGTGTAGCCAAGAGCGATGACCGCGTAGAGGGAACCGATGGTCGCTCCGTCCACCGTCAGCTGCCCGAACTCGCGCGCGAAACCCATCCAGATGCTCCCCCCGAATCGCCGATGGTCCCGCTGCCCCGCCGCGGGTCAGGCTTTGATCAGTTCGGCGGTGGTTCCGAGCACCTCCCGCTTGCCGCCACGGACCTGGTAGACGTAGACGGTCGAACCGACGATCTCGCCGTCGGGTTGGAACACGACCCGCTTGGTGACGCCCTCGAAGTCGACGGAGGAGAAGACCTGGGCGACGGCCTCACGGCTGGCTCCCGGCCCGAGCTTGCGCAGGACCCCGATGATCGCGTTCGTCGCGTCGTAGGCCTCGCCGGAATAGGTGCCCGGCCGCGTGCCGTTGTTGACCCGCTTGAAGTCGGCGACGAAGCCGGCGGCCTTCGGGTCGCTGTTGGCGTCGCCACACGGGCAGGTCAGATACGCGCTCTCGGCGCTCGCAGCCCCGGCCTGTGCGACGAACTGGTCGTCATTCGATCCGTCGCCGCTCATGACAGCGCCGGTGAAACCCTTGGCCCGCAGCGCCTTGGTCAACAGGGAGAATTCCGGATAGTACCCGGAGTAGAACATCACGTCGGGCTGCTCGGAGATTATCTTTGTCGCCTCGGACGTGTAGTCCTTCGTTGGATTGATGCCGTCATGGGTTACATTCACCCCCTGTGCCGCCAGTTCTTTTTCGAGGACCGTCGACAGCCCCGTGCCGTACTCGCTCTTGTCGTCGAGGGAGAAGACCTTCTTGGCCTTGAGCGCCTTTGCGACGTAATCCGCGGCGGCGGCACCCTGCACGGTGTCGGGGGCGATCACCCGGAAGAACGTTCCGAAACCCAGCGAGGTGAGCTTCGGGTTTGTCGCGGACGGGCTCACGGACAGCAGTTTGGCCTGGCTGTAGAGCGGCTCGCTGGCCTTGGTGGCACCGGAGAACATCGGCCCGACCACGGCGATGACGTCCGGGTTGTCGATCAGTTTCTGGGCGGCGGTGGGACCCTGCTCCGGGGTGCCCTGATCGTCCGCCTCGACCAGACGGACGGTGAACGGAAGCTGGCCGCTGACGTTGGCGCGATCCACTGCCGTCCGCACGCCGTTGATCGCGTTGATGCCGAGCTGCTGGCTGTCGCCCGACAGCGGCCCCTGGAATCCGATGATGTACTGCGGGCGTCCGCTTGCGGAGGACCCTCCCCCGCAGGCGCCGACGGTCAGCGCGATCGCAAGAAGCGCGACGGCTCCCGCCGCCTTTGTTCGCCTCGCCATGCCGTGTCCCTTCACCCGTTCCGGTAGGGCGGTCCGGGCAGATCCCCGCCGGGCATGGCGCGGACGGTGTCCGCTTCCCCCATCAGGAAGGCCGACCGACCAGGTCATGCGCACGGCAGCCTCACGCCGCGTCCGCGTCACGCAGTCGCCGTCCCCACCTGCCGTGCCTGCCCTGTCCGGCTCGTTCGCCAAACTGTCGGCAACCTAGTCGCTACAACCAGCAACGGGAAGCTTATTGTGCCCGTGTCGCTACATTTTGTGCACAGACACGGGCGCGGACACGGGCACGGGCACGGGCGCGGACACCGACACGCGGAGGGGACGGCCGACGGCTGACCGCTACCTGCGGCACGCCGCCACCGGGACGAACGTCGTGTTACGCACCACCTGGCCGGTCACCCGTGACATATCGCCCCACTTCGTGGGTCTCGCAGGTCACGGGCGTGCCGTTCCTCGTTGATCTCACCGTCTCGCCGTAATGGATCTTCCGGCTGACCGGGCGCGCGTCGAACTGCCCCAGCCCGGCCCGGACCTGTTCATCCTGCGACCGGCACTCGTCCTACCCGCCGGCGTACAGATCTGCATGGACCTCGCCAGCGGGGACGCGGACGCGGCCACCTGGTGGTCATCCCTCGCGGTAGAAGCGACCTACGCCTCCCTGTGGCACAAAAAGCGCAACCGAAACGGGCCACACCCGCGATGATCACCGTCGCCGCCGCCTGCGCGCGCTGACCGGTTGAATCCGCCCGCCCTTGAAACCGTAAAGAAAGTTTGCGACAGACGACGGGCTCACGCGCGCCTTGCTGGTGGCAGCTAGGTCAGGCGCCACGTGGCGTAACTGCGTGCCAGGGTTGCTCGGTTTTGGGCGGCGCGATTGTCTGACTGAGCGGCACGCATGCTCCACAGCCCGGCCACGTAGCAGGCGAAGGCGTTGAGGTCGTCGTCGGTGGCGCCAGCCCAGCAGGTCAGCCTGGACGCCCACTGCTCGGCCTGCTGCGGGGAGTGTCCGGCGCCGATGAGACGGATGACCATGAATGCGGCGTCTACCCAGCCGGCGCCTTGTGCCGGCCAGCCCCAGTCGACCACCCAGACCCGGTCCTTTCTGATCATGAACTGGTGGGCATGCAGGTCAGTGTGGATCAGTCGGTCCCCTGCAACGGCGTCGACTACGGTGCTTGCGTGGACGGCTGCCGTGGCTACGTCCCATCCGGGGAAAGCGCTCGCTGGCCGCGCCGTCAAGTCCGCCCACCAATCCGTGTTGCGCCATCGCTCGGAAAGCGAGCGCAGGCCCTCGCCGGCCCGGCGGGCGATGTCGTCGACGACATCGCCAATGCGGGGTAGGTCAGGGGAGTCAGACGCGAGGTCCGCCGGGCGGCCGGTCGCGTGCTCGAAGCCGACAAGCAGCCAGTCATCGACCTGGCATGCGAACTGCGGCCTCGGCGCGATGCCTGCGGCGAGGTGCCCGAACGTGTGCTCGTTGCGGAGCCAGCGTGCCCGCCTGCCGTCGCCGTGGACGGCTTTGACGAACAGCCGCTGCTCACCCGCATCCACGACTGCGGCGAGGTCACAGCCGTCCCCTACGTCCACCGTGTCGGCGGACATGATGGGTCCGGTCTGTGCCTCGACCGCGTCGCGGACCTGCGCCGGCAGGTCATTCCACTTCATCGGAAAGGTCGACTCCATTACGTGGGGATACGGCTGTCCTTGTTCTCGTCGCCGTCCTTGCCGCTTGCCGAGCAGCTGTCAGGGTCGCACGTGGCGCTCGTCTGCCACAGCTCGTGGTCGACGAGGTATCCGGCCTGTTGGATCATCACGATCGTAGGTGCGTGCCTTGCCGTGGTGGTGCTGCGGGTGGGTGGCATGTCGTCGGGCACGTGGTGGATGAAGCGGCCGGCGACCTGCCGGCAGAAGAGTGCGTACTACTTGGTGTGCAGGAGGAAGGCGTGCCAGCCGAGGTCGATGGTGTGGCTGGGCACGTGCGGCGTGTCCGGGTCCGTCCCGCACGCGGCGAGGAACGCGAGGGACTGGTCGATGACCCGCTCGGCGTACGGACGGTCGACCAGGTGGTCTGCCGCAAGCCGGTTGGACAGCCGCTCGAAGAGTCTCGGCGCGACAAGGTCGCGGCCCCTTCGGGTGGCGACGATCGTGGGTGTGGACATGGGGGGTTCCCTCTCGTAGGGGTGGAACCGCCAGCGACCTCGTCAGTGGCCTCTATGGTCCTCCGTTGTCGACCCGCCGACCCTGCCTGCAACAGGCCGCGCCAGCCGACGATGGGCAGACTACGCGGCGATTGGTAGTCGAATGTTCACGCTTGAGAACATGTCTCGCGCGTTGTTCACATCCGTGAACAGGTCCGTAACCGTGCGAACGACGTTCGTGGGGTTAGAATGAGCCTGTCGGTCTGCACGCGCGTTCCGGTCAGGAGAGGCGTCTGTGAACGACACTCCGGAGGCACCGACCACCATCGGCGCGCGCATCCGTTCGTGTCGCCGCTACCGAGGCATGACTCTTGAGACCCTTGCTGGCTTGCCGGGCCTGTCCAAGGGGTTCTTGTCGATGGTCGAGAACGGCCAGCGCCGTATGGACCGCCGCTCACACCTGGAAGCGGTGGCGGACGCGCTTCAGGTCTCCATCACCGACCTGACCGGGCAGCCCTACAAACCCACGAACCGCGCCCAGGCCCGGTCTCTCGCCGCTATCCCCGCTATCCGGGCCGCCATCCTCAACATCGCGTTCGATGAACGTCCGGACCTGCCGGCGCGGCCCATCGTCGCGCTACGCCTCGCCGCTGACGACGTCGAAACAGCGCGGGAAGCAGCCGCGCACGCATCCTACGCGTCACTCCTGCCGGACCTTATCCAGGAGCTGCACGTGCACGCGGCTGACTCAGGCAGCGATGCCCGCACGGCACTTGCCGCCTTGGTTGGCGCCTACCGGTCCGCTTTCGTGCTCAGCAAGGATCTCGGCTACGTCGATCTCGCCTGGATCGCAGCCGACCGTGCAATGCAGGCCGCCGAACGTCTCGACGATCCCGCGTGGTCGGCGTTCGGTGGCTTCTACCGCGCCAACGCGCTCCTGAGCGCCGGCGCCCGCAGCCGCGCGCGTCAGGTCGCTGAGCGGGCCGCTGACGCTGCCGCCGGCCAGCTCGGCCAGGCGCAGGTCATGCCGGTCTACGGCATTCTTCATCTGGCGTCCGCACTCACAGCGGTATCCAGCAACGATACGGGCGCGGTCGACGCCCATATCGACGAGGCCGTCGAGATTGCCGGTCGGACCGGTGAGACGAATGCCTTTCACCTGCACTTTGGTCCCACCAACGTGGCGGTCTGGCGCGTGAGCATCGCAGTCGAGCGGGGCGACGGCGGCAAGGCCCCCGAGATCATGCGCGGTGTGGACACGTCGGTACTCGGTTCGGGACGCCGCCGTGCGCAGTTCCTTACCGACCTTGGCCGAGGACTCGCGCAGGCACGTGGCAAGGACCCGCAAGCCCTCGCGGCACTCCGCGAGGCGGAACGGCTGGCGCCTGAGCTAGGGCCTGTTCTGGGTCTGGATCACACTGGGGGCGTTCGTCCTTCGTGTGGATGCTTCGGCTGGTAGCACGGCTGTATGACGCGTGGTGATCTGACCGATGGTGAATGGGAGTTGGGAGCCGTACCTCCCATTGGGGGTATCCGGACCGATCCCTGACCTGCGCAGCTATTTCAACGCGGTGATGTGGAGGTTCCGTACCGGCAGCCCCTGGCGGGACGTGCCGGAGAACTACGGCTCCTGGTCGACGATCTACGACCGGTTCCGCCTGTGGGCGCGTGACGGGGTCTTCCAGACCCTCATGGACGCGATGATCACCGAGGCGGCGGCGCGCGGCGATGTCGACCTCAGCCTGGTCAGCGTGGACTCCACCGTCGCCTGCGCGCATCACCACGCGGCGGGCATGGTCGTCGACCCGGATCTCCTGGAGGACCTGGAGAAGGCCCTGATGGAGGAAAAGGGGCTTCGCAAACCGGGCAAAACGACCCCGTAACCGAGGCGCCCGAGGACGGAGAAGAAGCCGGACGGGCACGGCGCCGCGCGGTACGCCGACGCCGCAAGGCCCGGCTGAAAGCCGCCGAACTGGGACGCTCCCGGGGCGGGCTGACCAGCAAGGTGCACCTCGCGACCGACCGGCGCTGCCGCCCACTGTCCATCATCCTTACCCCCGGACAGGCCGCGGACAGCCCGTCTTTCCTCCCGGTCCTGAAGAAGATCAAGGTACGTGGACCGGTCGGCCGCCCCCGGACCCGGCCGGACGCGGTCGCCGGCGACAAGGCGTACTCCTCCCGCGTGAACCGCGCCTACCTGCGCACACGGAAGATCCAGGCGGTGATCCCAGAGAAGGCCGACCAGGCAGCCAACCGTAAGAAACGCGGCAGCGCCGGAGGTCGCCCGGTCAGCCACGACGCCACGCTCTACAAAGACCGCAACACCGTGGAACGCGGCATCAACAAGATCAAGGAATGGCGGGGTCTGGCCACCCGCTACGACAAGACACCCGAAAGCTACGCCGCAGGACTCCACCTGCGCGGATCCATCCTCTGGCTACGCAGCCTGCCAACACTATGATCCAAACTCAGAACAGACCCTAGTGGCACCCCAGAACAGCACCCGCCGTCATCCCCCGGAACGACTCACAGTGCGCAATCATCCACGATCGCGATCCTCTGTCGACAGAGATCCCCTAGATCGCTCGATGCGGCTCGGCGGCCCGAATCACGCCTGGCATGGATTCTGTTGCGGTCGCTGGGGCCGGTGTCATGTTGTTGCAGGTAGAGGGCGTGATCGGCACGGCGCGTCTTGGCCGAGATGTGCGCGATCTCAGCAGCCACTTCCGGCCGTTTACGGGACTTGCGGGGCTTTGCTTTAGCTCGGCTGGAGCTGCACGTAATTGCCTGGTCATGGTCGGTTCGCCAGGCGGCGCTGGAGGTTGGCGTGGCGGAACTCCCAGACGGCGCCGGCCTGACGTAGGACGCCGCGTGCGTGGGCGTCTTCGAGGAAGGCCATGAGGCGGATTGGGAGCTTGCCGCGGGCGGCGAGCCAGAGGCGGGTGAGGCTGAACCGGCCCCACGTGGAAACGAACCAGTCCAGTAACCACACCGTGAGCGCGACTGAAAATCCCACCTCAAACCCAATCCAGAGGCTGGCTGCCAAGCTGACGCCAACCCCACTCACGACTCCACTACATATTCCCGTCGCAAGTCCGCTGGCTATCACGCTAGCTCGGTCTTGGGCGAGAACAGACTTCGGGCTCACCGCTCGTGGTATATCGATAGCGAGGACGATGCCCGACGTGACCGTCCCGGAAAAAAGAAGAAGTAGTCCCTGTGTGCAGGCGAATGCGACGCCGCCTGCCAATCCTCCTATAAACCCACTTGAGGCGCTACCCGCGACACCGAGCAGGTGGCCAACGATCAGCCCGACCAAAAGTCCGCCGACAATCCCACCGGCAAGTCCGAATATTACCGCTAAAAAGAAACCTAGACCGATCCCCACCGCTAATCCAAGACCGAGATCGGAGAGCTGTAATCGGTTTAGAGAAATACGGAATGGTATAACATAGGCATCGCGACTGCCGTAGCTGGTTCCGCCCAAGAATCCCCCCGCAAAAGCGCCTGCGAGGATACCCGAAAGAATCTCGGTGAGTCCGCCAGTGAGGGAGCCCGCTAGTCCGCCGACAATCCCCCCGGTGACGCCGAACAGGATGCCGCCGGTAATATTTAGGAAGATACGTGGCGTCGCCTGGTGGAGTTCCCACCAGGCGAGGCTTCGGGTCCTGCGCTGGTATTCGAGCCACTCGGCGAGGAAACTTAGATAAGGCTCGGCCTGTACCGCGGTCCAATGGTTGCGTCGGTCGGAGAGGGGTCGGTATGCAGCGGGTATTAGCCCGTCGAGTAGGTGTTTCTCAATAGCAGCTCTTGTTGGAAACTCGACAAGGTCGCAGAGGTCTGCGGGCCGAGGCAGGCCAGCGATGCTCCCGCGTGGATGTGGATTGTATATGACTCGGGCGAGGTTGACCATCAGAGGCGTGGAGAACGCGCGGGCTACCGGGGGCGGCGGGGTCGTGGCCAGCGCTGCGCGGACGGGAATCCACTCTGATTGCCTGTTTACGCCGGCGGTCTCCGTCAGGTAGTTGCTGGCGGCGGTCGCGTCGAGCGGGTTGAGGCGGACGCCGGCGGCGCCTTCGACGAACACGGGCTGTCCGCTGGGATCGGAACGGATGGCGTGGCGAAACGGCTCGGGCCGACAGCTGATGATCAGGCCTGTGCCAGGGCGCAGCGTCTCGTTGATCGCAAGCAGCGCCTCGTGGCGTCCCTCGGCGCGGATCTCGTCGAGCCCATCAAGCACCGGTAGGATCAGCCCCGCTGTTAGCAGAGCGCGCGCCCAGGTGACGCCCGCTGCTGTGGTACCAGTCAGCCACGGATACCCCAGGATGATCTGGGCCTCTAGCCAGGAGTACAGGTCGAACTTATCGGGGTTCCACGACGCCAGCTGAATCAGTAAAGGAACAGGTTCCCCGGTCCGGCGGCGCCTCTGTAGGTCCAGCACTAGGCGGATGAGCAGCACTGTCTTGCCCGACCCGGGCTCGCCGAGTATGACGAGCCGACCGGTAGGGACCCGATCCAGGACGGTGATTAGTTCCGCGCCGCTGCCTACGAGCTCCTGCGCCCCGGTCGCCGGACTTGCCGGAGCCATCCACCCCCCGCCTGACCTGGCAAGACGAAGTAGGTAGTCCCACCTCTGAACCAGTGCGGCGTCGGCCGGGCGCCACGAGACGTCAAGAGGCGGTCGATCAATGCATTGACGTAAGATCTCTCCGGCCCACTGATCTCCCACCTGCTCAGCGAGGCGATCGGCAACCGTAACGACATCAATGTTTCCACCCCGCGTGTCCTGGCGATCGGCGAGGTAGCCCGCCAGCGACAGCGAGATGCCCACACCAGCCAGAATGGCCGCCCAGCGGCCCTGACCACTGGCCCAGGTTGCTACACCGACTACGGCAGTGGCGACGACCAGCATGACCCATGTCGGAGCCCGACGCTTCCCCCCATTACGACTCACAGCGGTCTATGATCCACGGAAGCGACGATCTGTCGACACCGGGCCCCCAGCCTTCTTCGTCAGACTGGTCTGAGACCGGCACAAACCGTGGGAGGCTACCGCACCCATGATCGGTTCGGGGCTCGGCTCTCGACTCGAGTAAAATCCCTAGACTCGGCGCGTGCGGATAACGTCGCTGTCCGGGATGGGCCTGCTGTCCTTCGACCGGTTCGGACTGGACCTCAGCGAGCGGGTCACGTTTGTCGTTGGGCCGAACGGCGTAGGGAAGAGCAACATGGCCCGCCTGCTGACGATCTGCCTGCGTGCGGTCGAAAGTGGCGACGGGGCTGCTGGTGATGTCGACCGGCTGCTGGCAGCGTTCCTGGCGGCGCGCCATGTTGGCTCGAACTCGCCCGACGTGGAGGCCCGCGTCGCCGTCCAGTTGACGGACGTGGTGGAGCGGGAGCTGCTCACCGAGTTCGTCCGGGCCATGGTCACGGGCGCGATGACTGCCCACGGGCAGATCCAGAACTCGGCCGAGATCGACGCGTGGGCCAAGGCAGAGATTACCGAGGTCAAGCTGCGGCCGCTGATGGAAGGCGAGATCGTCGCCAGCCACCCGGGAACGCCGGATGGCCGGTGGCAGTGCGCCTACGAGTTCACCGCGCCCGGCTTTGACCAGTCTGAGCATAGGTACCGGTGGATACTGCTGGGCTTACAGTCGGGTGCCATCTTCGACGCGGACGCACCGATGATCACCCAGGGTAGGGACATCGCCACCCGCATCATGGGCACACCCTCCCCGTCGTCGGGCCCAGTGATCACGGTTCCGGGCGGCTTCCGGCTGCGGGCGCAGGCGGCAGCGACGGTGATCATCGCGGGTGTGGCCCGCTGCGGTTGCACTTTTTGTGCCAGACAGAGGCATAGGTCGCTTCCACCGCGAGAGACGACCACCAGCTCGCCGCGTCCGCGTCCCCGCTGGCGAGGTCCACGCAGATCTGTACGCCGGCGGGTAGGACGAGCGAGGGTCGCAGGATGAACAGGTCCGGGCCGGGCTGGGGCAGTTCGACGCGCGCCCGTTCCGCCGGATGTGCCATCAGCAGGCCGTTGAAATGCGACCTGGTACGACCAGACCGGCGACTGTTTGGGATCGTGTCCATGGGTCTCTCCACTCCTGTC
>NZ_CAUVXP010000081.1:0-26179 GCF_963555955.1 Protofrankia sp. Cas3 | reverse complement strand
GCTCCGGAGTGGTGCGGATGTAGATCTCGAAAACCTTCTCCATGGAATTCTCCAGTCGCTGCTTGATGCCACTGAGCGCAGCCGCCCAGGGCTCGGCGTACTTGCTCACCCACCGGTCGTGGACGAGCCGGATCGGGACCGCGTTCAGGAAGTGGAGCTTCTCCCTTCCCCGCCGCCTGGTGACCACCAGGCCCGCCTCCTCAAGCTGCTTGAGGTGCTTCATCACGCCGAAGCGGGTGATGTCGAACCGCGCCTCGAGCGCGCTCAACGTCTGCCCGTCCTCCCGGAAGAGCTCGTCGAGCAGCGCCCGCCGCGTCGGATCAGCCAGCGCTCTGAACACCGCGTCCACGCCTTCGAAGATAGGTGACCTTTTAGTCACCTGTCAACGGGCGCCGCGACTCAGGTGATCTAGAACGCCCGGCAACAGGAGCGTGGATCAAGGAGCGGGGCTAGGGTGCGTAGATCGCGAGGCGGACACGCCGCGGTGGCGGATGTGCAGGTCGGCGAGTGGGCGCCAGCGGGTGAGGGCCGGCGGGTGGCCGCGCGGATGTGTAGCCGCTGTGGCAGCGACGCCTTGGTGGGTAGCCGGCCCAGCACGAGTGGATGGTTGACATACATTTTCCGCCCGAAAACCAGCGCCTCCTGACGTCATCCTTCCACTCGTCGCACCGAAGGGAATGCGGATCAAGGAGTGGGGTTGGGGTGGATGCAGCGCGAAGCGGCGTGCGGGCAGCGATGACGCAAGGCGCCGGCGTCAGCAGGGCTCAGGGCGTCAGCAGGGCGTCGAGCTTGGTGAAGGAGCTGGTCCAACCCTCGCGTGCCATACCTTCCATCTGGTCGGTGTAGGGACCCTGGCGCAGCACCAGGCGGGTCTTTCCGCCCTCGTCGTGGAACTCCAGTCGCATGTACATCTGGGCGATCCCCTCGAAACCGGGAATACCCTCCACCTCCTCGGTGCCCACGAGGAGTTCGTTCTCGACGACCTCGGTGAACGTCGCGTTGACCGGCGAGCGCATCGTCGGGTCATCGTCGCTGACCATTACCAACCGCTGATAGCCGCCTACCCGGGCGTCGACCTCGACGGTGTCGCGGGGCACGGAGAACCCCACCGGACCGAACCACTGCGCGATCTGGTCGGGGTCGACGAACGCCCGGTAGACGAGTTCCCGCGGAGCGTTGAAGATCCGGGTGATGACCAGTTCGTTGGTTGCCGGGGAATCTGCCATGGCGCTGTTCCTCTCTCGCTGATGTCTGGGTGATGTCATGTCACTGCTGTTGTTGGTCTTCCGCGGACGGCTGGTCCTCCGCGGACGGCGACTGCGCTTGCTGGATGCGTCGAAGGTGGGCGTCGAGCCGCTCGAAGTTTGCATCCCAGAACTGGCGGTAGCGCTCCATCCACGCTGTGGCCTCCTGCAGCGGCCCGGCGGTGAGAGCGCTCGAGCGCCACTGGGCCGTGCGACTTCGGGAGATCAACCCGGCCCGCTCGAGCACCTTGAGGTGTCGCGAGATCGCTGGCAGGCTGATCGAGAACGGCTCGGCCAACTCCGTGACGGTCGCGTCGCCCTCCGCCAACCGGGCCAGGATCGCCCGCCGGGTCGGGTCCGCCAGCGCCGCGAAGATCGTGCTGAGTCGATCAGCTGCCATCGTATTTCACCCTGACGTTAATTAATCGATGTGTTAAACGTAGAACAGGGGCCGCCACGCCGTCAAGCGCCGGCTGCCCACCCCACCCATCTCGACTGCCGGTGATCCCGTCCCGGCAGGATGCAGGACGTGGACTACGACCTGACCCGGCTCGGCAGCCGCGAGTTCGAGCACCTGACCCAGGCGCTGGCGCTGAAGGTGTTCGGGCCGGGTGTCGGCGTCTTCGGCGACGGCCCCGACGGCGGCCGCGAAGCCACCTACAGCGGCCGGGTCCGCTGGGCACCCGACGACCACACCGCCGACTGGAACGGCTACGTCGTCATCCAGGCGAAGTTCCGCAGCCGCCCGCTGGGCACGAGCCCGGATACGCGCTGGCTGCGCGCCACCGTCGAGGCGGAACTCAAACGATGGGCCGACCCGGAGTCCGCCCGGCGCAGCAAGGGCCGCCTCCCCCGGTATCTGCTGTTCACCACCAACGTCGTGCTCTCCGGCGCCCAGGCCGGTGGCGTTGACACGATGGACGAACTCATCCGCGGATACGCCCCGACGCTGGGCCTGAAGGGCTGGGGGACCTGGCACCACGACACGATCTGCCGGCTGCTCGACGGCCACGCCGATGTCCGCAAGGCCTTCAGCGGGCTCATCACACCCGGCGACGTCCTGGCGCTGCTGGCAGACGTGCTCCAGGGGCAGGCCGCGGATCTCGGTGAGGTCCTCACCTCCCATGCGATCAAGGAGATGCTCGCCGAACAGTGGGTGCGGCTGGGGCAGGCGGGCCATGCCGACAACGAGAAACTCGCACTCGGACGCATCGCGGTCGACCTCCCGGCGCTGCGGCCACAGCCGGAGAAACTGGAGATCGTCGACGCGGCCCGGTACGTGCTGGAACGTGGCGACAGCGTGCTGCGGCCGAGCCTGATCGGCCAGCGGCGTCCACACGTCGTACTGGTCGGCGGGCCGGGCCAGGGCAAGACCACCCTCGGGCAGCTGATCGCACAGGCCTACCGGGTGGCCCTGCTCGGCGAGACCGACCGGCTCGGACCCGAATCCGGCAGCCTGCGCACGACGCTGCGCGCCAACCTGGCCGACATCAACCTGCCGGTCCCCAACAGCCGCCGCTGGCCCGTCCGGGTGGAACTGTCCGCCTACGGTGACGAGGTCGCCGGCGGATCGGACGTGTCCCTGCTGCGCTGGATCGCCGATCGGGTCAGCGCCCGCGCCACCGACCGGGTCACCGCCGGTCAACTACGCGGCTGGCTCGCCGGCTGGCCGTGGCTGCTGGTCCTTGACGGCCTGGACGAGGTCGCCTCCCCGCACGCCCGCGAGCACCTCATGCGGCACGTCACCGACTTTCTCGTGGACGCCACCCGCGTCGACGCCGACCTGCTCATCGTCGCGACCACCCGACCGCAGGGCTACACCGGCGAGTTCACCGACACGCTGTACGAACATCTCACCCTGGCCCCGCTGCTGCCGCCGGGTGCCATCGCCTACGCGACCCGCCTGGCCGAGGCCCGCCACGGCGACGACACCGACCTGCGCGACCGGGTGCTGCGACGGGTCCAGCGGGCCGCCGACGAACCCCTGACCGCCCGGCTCATGCGCACCCCGCTCCAGGTCACCATCATGTCGCTGTTGCTGGAACAGCGCTCGCGCGTCCCGCAGGACCGCTCCCGGCTGTTCGACGCCTACTACGACACCATTTACGCCCGCGAAGCCGCCAAACGAGGTCCTCTGGCCCGCCTGCTCGACGACTATCGCGCCGACGTCCACGCGCTGCACGAACGGGTCGGGCTGGAATTGCAGGTCCTCGCCGAAGCCGACGGCGAAGCGGACGCCGCCATGCCCGCCGAACGGCTCCGAGCCGTTGCCGTCGCCCGGCTCCACGCCGAGGGCCACCCCGAGCCCGACATCCACCGCCTCGCCGACAACCTCGTCAGAGCCGCCACCCATCGCCTCGTCCTGCTGATTCCCAAGGGCGAGGACAGCATCGGCTTCGAAGTCCGCAGCCTGCAGGAGTTCATGGCCGCCCGTGCCATCGTCGCCGGTACCGACGACGTCATGATCGAACGTTTACGCCTGCTGGCACCATCGGCGCACTGGCGCAACACCTGGCTGCTCGCCGCCGGGCGCACCTTCATCCTGCGCGAGCACCTGCGCGCCCAGGTCGTCAGTCTGCTGCGCGAGATCGAAGCCGCCGAGCTGCTCGCCCTCGTGATCGGCGCCGGCGCCGAACTCGCCGCCGACATGCTCGACGACGATCTCGCGGCCCGGACACCCCAGTACCGGATGCTGCTCACCCACCATGCGCTGGAACTGCTCCAGCACCCGCCGAACGACGCCCTGCGCCAGCGGGCCCTCACCCTTGCGGGTATTGCAACCGACCCTCGGATGCGTGTTCTTGTGATCCGCGCGCTGGAGCAGGCCGCCGCCGGCAACACCGTTCAACGCGCCACCGCCTCCGTTGTCCTCCACACCCTCGCGCAGGGAAGCGACATCCTGGCGGCACAGGCGCGCCGGCTTCGCGCCACCATCAAGCTGGACCCGATCCAGACGCTGTCGCTGGGAACCCTCACCGGCGCACAGCGGCCAGCCGGCGAAACGGCACCACAATCGCAGCCCCAGCCCCAGCCACAACGACAGCCGCAGCCGCAGCCGCAGCCGCAGCCGCAGCGCGGCAGTATCAAACGCCTGGGATGGTTCCTGCGTCCGCACCTGAACGACGACGAATTCGGGCCCGCGGCCACACAGGCACTGCAGAACCTGCTGACCGAACTCGACCGCACAAAGGTCTCCACGGTAGCCGGCAGGCCGCGTACCGCTATTCTACCGGTGAGAACTGCCGGCACCGACCCTGAAGTCCTCGAACGCGCCCTGAGCGACCCCACGGTGGCCGATGCCGTGGCGCTGGCAATCTCACGCATCCGGCCGCAGGACTGGGCGGCCACCGCCGCCGTGCGTCACATTCTCGCAGCCTGGCAACAACGGCGGCCGGTCGGTGCGTCCCTCCTGGAACTCACCCCGGAACCCGACATTTAGAGATCGTCCGCTCCATCGGCCGGGTCGCGCGCTGTGTAGGCCGTTGCGTGTCCTATCCCCAACGGGGGGTGACGGGAGGATCGAGGACGGCAATACTACGCAATATGCTGAGACTTCGTATTTCCGGCGATCGTCCAGCGACCCGCCCCGCCACCGGCGGTCGGATGCCCGCGGGCCGGGCCGGGCCGCTGGGCATCGCCGTCGTGCTGTGCCTGGCGGCAGCCGGCTGCCAACTGAGCTCGTCTGACATCCATGGCCCGACCCAACCGCAACCCACCGCCCAGCGCACGCTCACCATCGTCCCCACTGTGGTGCCGCCGCCGGCCACCGCCCCTGCCACCGGTACCCCCAGTCACGGCGCGATGTCACCGCCGGCGACCGCCCACAACACTGGCGCTCCCGTCCCTACCACCGCACCCGCTGGCCAGGCCAGTGACGGCTGGATGATCACCGTCTACTACACGGCCGTCGAGAGCTTCCACCACGGCCAACCCGAGTCGGTGACGGGCTGTCCCCGCCAGGACTGCGAGCACGGCCACGACGCACTCGGCACCTATCCCAAGGACTTCATCAAGGCCGTGCACGACGAAGGCACCGGCCGGATCACCAACGGTGACCACGCTGGAAGCTACTTGAACTGGTCGTATGACACCGGCTACTGGCTCGACACGGTCCCCGCCGACACCACGGGCCAGCGCCTGGCGCCCTTCACCACTGCCGCGGCCGACTCGGGTGTCCTGGCCCAGGGCGCCAGGTTCACCGTTGTCGCGTGCGGCACCGAGGAGGACCACTCGGCGATCGACGCGGGCGCCTGCGGCCGGCTGCGTGCGGCGACGTGGACGATCCACGACGAGTTCACCCCGGGTCTCGGCGGCGACAAGCACATCGACCTCTACGTCGGCGAGGAGGACCGCGTGGACTTCACCAACAGCCCGCTCTACCTCACCGGCGTCGGCGCGCGGATAGCGATCGCCGGATAACCGCCTTCGGACTACGAATCACGAGGTTGGGGATTCGAGTCCCTCCGAGCGCACGCTGGTTGAGGCAGGTCAGAGCCCCGCGGACGTCCCACCGTCGCCCTCGCCATCATCACGCTCCGTAGCATCCGGTCGGGTCGGTGGAGCCAGCCGGCCCAGGATGCCATCCATGCTCGCGGCCGTCCCGCGCCGGACGTCTTCCAGGACATCGATGTAGATGTCGGCCGTGGTCGCGATCCGGGTATGCCGGAGCAACACCCGGATCTCGTTGAGATCCACCCCGGCGCGGAACAGCAGCGTCGCCGAGGTCTGTCTCAGATCATGAACGCGTGTTCGATGGACGCCGGCATCCGCACAGACCTTGTCCCACCGGCGGTTGACGTCCCGCGGCTGGATACCGCGACCGGTGGACGTGGTGAACACCAGCCCGTCATCCTGCCATTCCGTCGCCGCTGCTTACGCCGAATCTCCACCGTGCCCGCGTCCAGGTCGACAACGTCCCAGCGCAACCCGAGCGCCTCCCCCTTGCGCAGGCCCAGCGCCAGCATGAGCATCCACAACGCGGCGAGCCGATCGACGAGCGCCACCGCCAGGACCCGGCCCGCGTCCGCATCCGACAACGCCCGCACCGGCGCATCGTCTTTCCGCGGCGGCTGGACCAGCTCCGCGACATTGCGCACCAGCAGTTCTTCCCGGACCGCGTCGGTCAACGCCAGCCGCAGAATCGTCACCAGATAGCCGACGCTGCGCGCCGACAGCGGTTTGATCGGTTTCAGGTCGGGTGTCGCAACCCGCTTCGGCGGGCCAGGTTTGCGCCCGGTTCGCCGCTGCGGCCGGTCCGTCTCGGCGATCTGCTGCTGTGCCGCTTTCTCCGCGGCCGTGCGGGCCTTGTCCTCTTCCCGCCGTTGACGCGCGGCGACACCGGCCGCGGACGGTTCGGTGAGCTTCACCGTCATCCACTGCCGGACATGCACCGTCGAGAGTTTGCGTAGCTCGTGCCGGCCCAGCACCGGGATGATGTGCAGCCGCACGAGCAGCTCATACGATTCGACGGTCGACTCCGCGAGCGTGCCCGCCACTACCCGAGACGGCAGCACCACCGTCACCCACTGATCGAGGTACTCCCTCACCGTCATCCGGGTGGACACCACCGGCACGCCGTCATCGATCGCTCGCCGCACCGTGCGGATCTCGTCGACAACGGATTCTTTCGTCTTGCCGTACACGGTCTTGCGGCTACCGTCGGGCATGCAGACCTGACCGGCCCAACCATTGCGATACCGGTACGCCGACCCCTCGTTGTTCCCCCGCCGGCTCCCCTTCCCCGCGGCCATCAGGCACCGTCCAGCGGGTTACCGTCGGGCCAGGCGACCCGGTCACATCACGGGCGCAGCCATACGCCAAGCCGGCGGACGGGCGGCAGCGACTTTGCAAGGCAGGGGTCCACCCACACCGGCCTCCCGCCATCAACCTACCGCGCCGTGGTGACCTGGCCGACCGGCACACGGCCCCACCGGAACGATCCCGAGCTGCTACGGCACGAGCGTGAACGCTTCGATGTGCCGGGGCCGGACCACTGAGAAGTGCCTCCGGTCGAGCATCGCCACCTGGCGGACGCCGAGCCGCTCGGCAAGGGTAATCACCGCAGCATCGACCACACCCAACGGGAAGTCCGCATACCGGCGCACGGACTCGGCCATCCGCCGGACGTCAGCCCGAGTGATCTCGACGAGCTCAAGTTCCCCGGCGGAAACCAGTTCGAGAAAATCCGGCTCTTCGCAGTAGGCCGGACTGTGTATTTAGGCCGCTACAGGTAGTTCTCGGTTGACGGTTACGGATTGTAGCCAGAGGGGGCGGGTCTTACGGGACGCGACGTAGCGGGCTCGGCGCAGCTGGTTGCCGACGTTGGTCATGCCGAACGCGATGCGGTAGACCAGTTTGATCAACCGGTTGATGCCCTCCGAGGCCGCGTTGGACAGCCCGTGGAGGACTGCGGTCGCGATCTCGTCGCGCCACTTGGAGATCGTCTCGGCGAGGGTGACGACCTCGGGGACCGCGGCCCCGGTCGTGGCACAGTACGCGAAGAACCTGGTCAGGGCCGCGGAGACCTCGGAGCGGCAGGTCGCCCTGCCAGTGCGGGCCGGGGACAGTTTCAGCACGTCGCGCAGCAGCTCCTTCGCCTGCCAGGCGGCCCGGATCTCGCAGCCGCCGTTCCCGAGGTCCGCCAGCGCGCACAGCAGCTTCTGCCGCGCCGCCGGCGTGAGCTTCTCGGCGCCGCGGACGAGCATCCCCTTGATCTTGTACTCGAGGTCGTCGGCCCGGCCGCGGCGCCCGTGGTGCTCGAACGTGACCCTGCGCCGCACGTCTGCGACCGTCTTGTTCGCGAGTTGCGAGATGTGGAAGGGGCCGACCGCGAGCGCCGCGTGCGGCAGCGCCTGGCGGATCGCGGACTTGTAGACCGACGACATGTCGAGGGTGACGTGGGTGATCCAGCCACGCCACGCCTCGTCACAGGCGACCAGCCAGCCGACGACGTCGGCGACGGTGCGGCCCTCGGTCTGGCCGAGCAGGCCATGCCCACCGGTGGAGTCGACGAACACCGACGTCCAGCGGTCGGCGTCCTCGACCCACCCGCCGGTGACCAGGTCGCGGTGGTACCGGGGCCTGCCCCGGCGGTGGTCATCAACCCCGAGGACCCGTACCGATGGGAGCGGCCCGCTCACTGACCGGCCCGCCGCCACCCCATCCTCAGCGCTATCGGCACCAGGCATCCCAGTATCAGGACTATCGGTGACAGTGCAGGCATCCTCGGCCGCGCCATCCTCGGCGCCGCCTGGTACGGCAGCGTCGCCGCCGACGGCGTCGGCGTCGGTATCAGCGCAGGTCACAGCATCGCCGACGGCGTCGGCGTCGGCGTCGGTTACGACGATGCCGGCCGCTTCGGCCACGGCCACAAACCCGCCGTGACCGGTGTGCCAGCTCACCCCGACCGCGCCGGCGACCCGATTAGCCGGCGCCATCCAGTCCCCGATCAGGTGGCCCATCGTCTCCTTCGCCGACGTCGTGACCGTGCCACCCCGCACCGCCAGCGGCCCGACCGTGAAACTGCGCTGTGGACACAGCCCACGGTCACACCACCACCGCTCCTTACGCAAGATCACCCTCATCGGCGCCACCACCAGATGCCGAAGCTCCTGCGTGACCAGCTCCTTCATCCGGCACGCCTCTGCGCCGCAGCCCGGGCAGCACACAGCGCCCTCCGCCGTACGGGCATACACCCGTAACGAGCCGTCCGCCTCCCGCTCCGCGGCCACGACCTCGACCCCGGGCAGTCCCAGCAGCTCCGCCATCTCGACTCGCATACCCTCGAACACGCGCACCCGTTCACCTGGTGATCATTTCCCTCGACAAGATCTGATCCTTCCAGGGGGCGGGTGCGCCTCGTTCCACACCCCGGCAGCGACTACCCCACGTCACCGCCGGCAATCACAAAAAGTCAGCAGACAAACACGACTTCCGGCCTACTGCGAAGAGCCGAAAATCCGCCTCGGCTTCGGGGCCGCGGAACTTCTCGACCAGCCAGCAGACCTCCACGACGACCGGAGAGGACACCAGCAGTCGGCCCTTCCCGCGCGAGTCTCCCCAGCAACTCGGAGCACACCACATGATTCTTGTCGGACCGGTCAGCCGCGGCAACCAGAGGCCCCGTATCGAGAAGCGTATTCATCCAGGAAAGCTCAAGCCTTCCCGGATGATTTCACTGTGCCGCTCCGACAAATCACCACGCCCGGACTCCATACTCCCGATGAACGACAGGAGCCCTTGCCGGACCGGAGTATCCTCCCCTTCTTCTGCCCCCACCAGCGGCGAGAGCTCCGGGTCGGGCTCGACCAGCACACGCAGATGCCGCACCTGGGCCAACGAAAGCCTGTCCACCAGGTGGTGCATATCCTCGTAGTCGTACGCTGCGGTCACGCAACCAGTGTACCGGCGACAACCGGACACCGTCCCCGCCACAACAGCACACACGCTATTCCACTCGTGCCGACGCGGTCCGGAGAGCGCTGGTCGGTTCGGCACCGTGGGTGCGCCGCGCGGGACGTCGGTCCGCCCGCACCGGCAGCGGGAAATAGGTACCCGAGGACATCCGATTCTAGATCCTGTAAAGGTGTTCTTCAGATCCTTCTCGAAGTCCTCGACCGAGCACCCGTCCGCCCCCCGGCGCCCCATCGTTTGCCTTGACTCTCCGGTAGACCTCCCATACGGCTTGCTTCGGAATATCAAACGGCTTCTCCGCCTGCTTCGGCTTACCCACCCGGCTCCTCCCAGAGCTCCGGTTGACCCGGTGAACCGACCATGGATGATCCAGCCCCTTTACTCCGCTCCCATTACAGGAACTTCCGCGCTACTACAGGCTGGTCCGCCAGCGGCCCCGCTACGGTACTCAACGCCTCACGGTTTCTGCCGCTTGGCGCTCTCCCTGTTACCACCCGCACCCCTGCGAGCGACTGTGTCGGATCCGCCTTCCCACGTTCCGCGTGAAAGCAGCAGACCGGGCTCGCGTCGCCTGCATGCCGGGCACCACCTGGCCAGTAAACGGGTATCCGCCAGGCTTATCCTGGGGCTGATCAGAAACCCCACTTTCGATGCCGCCCGCCTACTCCCTTTCGACACTTCGACAGCGATTCACTTGCGTTCGCCTTCCCTGTCCCCACCTGACGCATCCAGTGCGCCTTTTCCTCATCGCTCACCACGCCCGGTATTCAACCGACGCAGCATGAGGCGGTTTGAAGCCTTCCCCCCCGCAGGGCGGCTCCGAAGGGCCATACCTTCATCTTCCACGCAGCACCGCATCAGAATGAAGTCTACCTACCATGGACCTCACTTTCCGCGTTCGTGGCACAACTGATCTGGGAGGATGGAGGTTCTCTACGCTTCCGTCCGCCAGTTCGAGAGGACATTTTCGTGTTCAAACCGACCGCCAGACAGGCATATACGACGGTGCATCGAGGCTTAAGGCCTTACGCGCCTTGTCGCGCCTGCGCATTGGTGCCTCTCCTCACGTGCCGTCGGATCCACCAAACTTGGCTCGCACTCAGGCGCCGGACAGCACGAAGGGGCCCCATCCCGCTGGCGCGCGCAGCGCCTCCACCAGCGGGACACCGACCCGACTGATGTCCGGGGCGAACTGGCCGCCCACCCATTCCCGGATCTCCTGCGCCGGGGCCTGGATGATCCAGCGCTGAGCATCCACCAGCGCCGCGGCCGGGTCCGCCGGCTGATGCGTCCACTCCTGGTAGAAGCGCGCCGTCAGCACCGCGGCTGCCACGTCCGGGACAGTGCGTTGGGTCGCCAACACTGCCTCCGCCCCGCCCGCGAGCAAGCCACCCGCGAGGGACAGCGCCTCATTCGGGACCTCCCGGCCCGGCACAGCGGTCTCACAGGCGGACAGCGTGACCAGCCGTGCACCGGCCCAGGAATGATCCAGGAGATCCGCAAGGGTGAAACCCTCCGCCCCGCCGCCGTGGGCCGCCAGCCACAGCTTGCTGTCGAGCGGAGACCGCGCTTCGGCGGTCGCGTGGCAAGCAAAATGCACGACCGTCGGCACGGCCCGGTCCGCCACCAGCGCCAGCAGCGGACGTAGCCGGCCGACGGTTGCATCCGGTCCGGCTAGTTCGGTGCAGGCGGCGCGCAGTATCCGGCGGACCGCTGCGGTCTCCGCCCGGGCCAGACGCAGCGGCGCGGTCTGACCACCTGACTCCGGGTCGGCGACCGTAATTAGGCGGGACGGCGTACGCCCGCAGGACGCGTCGGCGTCCCTGGTGGCGCGGTGCCGGCAGGCGGTCAGCAGTCGTGCGCTCGGTGCGAACTCCAGCACCGTGGATTCGAGCAGGTGACGCCCGTCCGCCCGGCGAGCCGCGGGCAGTGGCAGGAAGCTCGCCATCCCACCGGCAACGACCGCGAGCCGGCGAGGATGGCCGGCCACCTGCACCAAGGGCGCGGCGACGGCCTGGTCCAGCCAGGTGAGGATGTCCTCGACGTCGGCGGGGTCAGGGGTGTCGGGTTCAGTCCAACGCGCCGCCGCTGCGAACACCGAGGTGGCGTCCGCAGCGGGCAGCCAACGGACGTCGACGGTCGTCGACTCGTCCGGCCATGCCCGCACCACCAGGACGAACGACACGAGACTGGATGTCAGATTCATGTCGGTGGTGAGACTGACCAGGTATGCCAGCGGGGTGCCGGGCTGCGCGGCGACGCAGATGTCCATCCAGGGATCGTCCGGGGGCTCGGGTGCGCCGGTGAGCGCGGCGCGGGCGTCCCGGCGCGCAGCGGCCCGCGCGCGGCGGTTCGCGAGGACGGCATCCGCGAGCATCGGATGTGCGTCGTCTCCGTCGGTGCGCTGATGGCCGGTCAGCTCGGCGCCGGGTCCGTGTTCCGCGCGGGAGCGGCGTTCCAGGCCGGCGGCGGCCTGCAGGAAGCCGTTCAGCCGCTCGGCGAGTTTCGCGTGTCCGGCCTCGGCCAGGTCGACGGCCGTCTGCGTGTCCAGCGCCGTCTGCTGTACCTCCCGCAGGTAGGCCGCCCGTCCCTGCTCGACGACGCAGACCGCCCGGCGGGCCGCCCGACTCGCGCCGCTCGCCCGGCTCGCGTGAGCAGCCGAGCGCAGGATCGCAAATGCGGTCCGGTCGTGCAGGCCGGCCGCCGATACCCGCATGCTCTCCTGGACGCTCCACGGAGCGAGCCGGTCGTGCAGGCGCTGAAACAGGACTGTCGTCCGCAGCCCGAGCCGGGCCGCATCGTCCCAGACCTGCCGGCTGAGCGCATGCCCCAGCCAGCCATGAGCGGCGGCGACCGTCGCCTGCCAGGTAAGCGTCAACATCGGGTCGTCGAGGAGTTCCGGTGCGGCTTCGGCGTGGTCAAGCAGCAGCTCCAGGTTCCGGCCCAGCGAGCCGACGTCGGCGGCCCAGCCTGCGCCGTCCCCACGGTCACGGCGGATCCGGGCGCGCGCCAGCAGCAGGATGGCGAGCGGGGCGCGCACGTCAGCCGAACCGGCCCGGTCCTTCGGCGGCACGCCGCCGGCCACGTCGGCGAGCATGGCGATCGCACGGTCGTAACCGCCGGACTCGCCGGTGAGCCACTCGTGCAGGGCGAGCAGCTCCGCGTAGGAAGCAAGATGGCGGGCAAGTACCTGCGCGCCGTGCCGGCGCGTCGCGTTGAAGCTGTCTTCGTACGCGGTCACGGCCGCGTCGGACAGCCGGCGGAACTCGGCTTGGAGGTCGGCGGGAACATTCAGCTGGGTGAAAACGTCCAGCGCCTCGGCTGCGTCGTCCAGCTCCGGAGGCTCGTCGAATCTGGCGGCGGCGTGGGCCGCTTCACTCACCGATGGTAGCACGTCGGCGAGCCAGGGATCGAGCAGCTTCGCGCGGGCCTCCGCGAGCGCGCCCAGAACGGTCGGCCTGTCGTCCGGGCCGAGGAGGAAACGCCTGGCCAGCAGACCGTCGAGCACCCGGCACGCCTCGTTGAGGTCCGCGTGTCCGCCGATCAGATCGGCCCGCAGCATCAGCACCGACGCAAGGAGAAAGCCAGCACGCCCTGACCTACGCCGCGAGCGTGTCGCTGCCTCGCGGCGCAGTTCCGCGACAGCCGCATCCACGTCGGCGGGTCGCCGAGTCGTGGCGCGATCGAAGATCGCTAGAAGGCGGCGCTGCTCGTGGTCCATCGGCCGACCGCACGCGATTCGTCCACGTCGTATCCGATGTCGCCGTATCCGACGTCGGACCCAGCGATCACAGCCTGCATGCTACCCCCGTGGTGTACTCACAGAAAAATGATCAATTATTTTCGTTAAGCCATCCGCAATCACCGTAGGTCATCGACAGGCGCACGAACGTGTCGTTGTGGGGATATTGGTCGAGCGCGGCGAGCAGCAGCCGACTTATTGGCCGGGCGACGGCCCCGTGCGTCAGATCCCGCAGGATCTCGTGCCACACCGTCTCGGCCCCCTCCGAACCCACGCTCGGCCGGCGGCTCCGCGCATACCCAATGCGTTCGAGGAGTTGGTCCGCTGCCGGACCGGTACCGAAAATCGTGGCCAACACCCGGGCAAACGCTACCCGGTCATCCGCCGACAGCTCGATGTCGGCCATCGGTTCGCCCGCCGGCTGTCGTCGGCTGGCCCCCAGGTCCACAGCATCGGCCTGCCGCGGCGGCGCCGCTTGCCGCAGCCGGTCGACCTCACGCTCGACCAGCCGGTCCGTCTCGCGGGCCCGGTCCCGCGCCGCCTCAAGGTAGAAGAGGTCGTCGTCGAGCTGCCGCACGAACCAGGCGGCCACCTGCTGGTCCTCTCCGAACAGACCCCGGTCGCCACGCGCGTCCGCCACGCCGAGCACCGCAGCCATGTTGTCAGCGGCGATCTCCACCGTTCGCCTCATCTCGCGCAGGGATGCGGCAGCCTCGACGAGCCGGATCTCCTGCCGCCTCAACTGCCCCAGGACGGTGTCAAGCCGATCGGACGCAGCGCCTACCTTGCTCGACTCGTTCGCGGGCCTCGGCTCGCCAGCGTTGACCAGCAGCATCCCCAGCCTGCGGGCCACCGCGTCCGAGCGGTCGCTCAGTGCGCGAGGGTCGGCCCCCGTCCGCACCCGGAGCTCGAATCGAACCTTGGCTGCCTGGAGTAGGTAGCGCGCGAACGGCGGCAGGGACAGCCGGCCGTCGGACCAGGTCCACGCGCTGAGTCGGCGGTCATCGTCCTTCGACGCGATGACGACGAGACGCCGCTCCAAGCGCATGTCGTCGCCACCGAGATCCCAGATGGCGAAGCCGTCGCCCGACGTTGTGCCGTACTCCTCCCAACCCGTTACGCCGCCGTGAGCCAAGCCGGCGGCGTAACGTGTCGCATGCGCCGCGCTCGCCTCCGGCAGGCCAATGCTGGGATCCAGCAAACACGCCTGATAGATCCGGGCGGTACCCAGCAGCGTCGGAGGCGCCGTTCCGGCTATCGCATCCCACTGCCGGTCCAGATCCGCCCAATCACCGAGGACATCGGGATGCGAGGTCAGGACAACGGACAGACAAAGGACGTCGTGCCGGCGTCGCAGCAATGCCTGCAGCACCTCTCTGCTGTCGCGCTGCTGGCCAGCCAGCACCACCTCCGTCTCGTCGGCCGGTGGAGGGGACGGCGGAGGCTCCAGCGGCACGACAGCATCTAGCTTGTCGCTGGGCAGGGGACGATCCATCCTCATCAGGTCCCGGCACGCCGCCCAGATCCGCAGCAACTGGCGATAGGCACGGTCTCTGTCCGGCCCGGCCGTCGGCGCGAACAGATGAATAACCAGCTCTGGATCACCGACCGCGGGAACGCTCTGCATCAGGCTCGTCCTCCGGCTCGTCATCCCGATCGCCGTTTCGGACCTGGCTTTCGAGACTGTAGATCAGCTTGTTGATCCGCTCCCGATCCTCCCTGCGCAGAAGCCCCGACGGATCCACCTCGCCCGCCCGCGATATTCGCACTGGGCTCGCGAGCCAAAGGCCCACCGTCGCACTGCCCACACCCTCCCCGTCGCCAGCAGCGAGAGCCCGCTCCATGGCGTCCAAGATCCTATCGACCGACGCCCAACCCCGCGCCCGCAGCTCCCACGTCAACGCCTGCCGGAGGACGTCAACTGCGTCATCCACCGTATCCGCGTCAACTCCCGAACCCGGCGTACAGCGGTCGTAACCCCCCTGACCACGCATAAGGACATCATAGTGACAGACGCCGCTGCGCAGCCCGGACCAGTCCAGCACGTCCGGGACGCTCCGCGCATGCCGAGCTGCGCCTCGCCGGCCTCATCGATCAACCCTTCCTCGCGCTTGCGGAGTCGGCCGGCGACCTGCGGCACTTCTGGCTGCTCACCGCACTGCGCTCCACACCACCGCGCATCGGCGCCATCGTACGCAGCGCCGAGGAGACCTACGAGGCCCTGGCCAGCGTGGGCGGATGGGCAGCCCCGCCCGGCAGCGTGGAACTCGGCGCTCCCTGCGTAGAGAGGGCGCCTACCCCGGTGGCATCGACACCGACATGCTGGCCGGGGTCGATGCCGACAAGGCCGCCCCGGAGATCGTCGCCGAAAGGATCGTCGCCGGCGTCGTCGCCGGACAGACGGTCATCTGGCCTGACGACGCCTCCGCCGGCGCGGGCTCGGTCTACCTCAGCGACCCGGTAGGCCTCGAGCGCATGCTCGCGGGCTGATCAATGCCGGCCACCGACCCCACCATCACAGCCGCCGCCGGACGCGCAGGCGATGGTGTGGCCAACTCGGGCCCAACCCCGGTCCCGGCGTGACGGCATCCGCAGGGCGCCGGGTATGACAGCTGCGAGGGCTGCGGCGGTCACCGGATCCCGTCGGACGGCGCCGGCATCGACACGTGGCTCCCGCCGACGGCTCGCGGCGGGCGGACGGCGTGGGCAGTCGGCCTGGGCAGCGCGGACAGCCTGGCAGGCGTCGCGTCATGGGGTCGCGATGGCGTGCGGCCGAGGGCGTCGAGCCGCCGGGCGGTGGCTTCATCGGCGGCGTGGAAGGTGACCAGCCGCTGGTCGGCGGGCGGGACGCGCATCGTTTCGCACACCATGCGCAACGTCCCGACTTCCGGATGAGCGAGCAGCTTCATCGCGCCGCACCGCTGGGCGACGTCCTGCCGGTCCCACAGGTCCGCGAATTCCGGGCTGGTCGCCGCCATCCGCTCGGCCACCGCGAGGATGCGCGGTTCGCCGGGATGCCGGCCGAGCTCGGCCCGCAGGTTACCCACCAGGTCCTTGGCCGTGTCGCCCCAGTCCGACCAGCGTTGGCGCAGCGGCGGGTGCAGAAAGTTGAGCCAGACGATGTTGCGGTCGCCCTTGGGGACGGCCGCGAAGTCGGTCAGGACGAGTGTCGCCGTCCGGTTCCAGGCGATGACGTCAAGCGCCGGAGTCAGTAGATAGGCGGGCATCGGATCGAGCGCGTCGAGGATCTCGCGGATTCGCGGCCGCACCGCGCGGGCGTCGACGGCCGGTTCCGGGATGGCCAGACCAGCCAGATGACACAGGTGTCGGTGTTCGTCTGCCGTGAGTCGCAGGCCGCGGCTGATCGCCGCCAGCACCTCGTAGGACGGGTGGCGGTCACGCCCCTGCTCGAGACGCGTGTAGTAGTCGATGCTCACCCCGGACAGTGCCGCGGCCTCCTCACGGCGCAGGCCGGTGGTACGCCGGGTGCCGTGCGTGGGCAACCCGACCTGAGCGGGCAGCAGCCGGGCGCGGCGCGACAGCAGGAACACGCCCAGAGCGTTGTCGGCACCCACACCGTCAGTCTGCACCGTGTGTCTCGGGGTGCCAGGCCCTGTCAGGACCAGGCAGCAGACCCCGGCCTTCGCCGGGCCTTCATGCCGTCGCCCATGGCCGGCACCGTCGACTGTGTCGCGCCGATCGGCCAACCGCGCCGGTCGGACCTGCCAGTTCGTCGCAGCCCGAACGACTCGCCGGGACGGTTGTCGACCTGTAGAGAGGATCAACATGACCAACACATTGTCCGCGACCGAACCGGCCGCGCCGCGCACGGTGCCACCGCTGCCGCACGCACTCGCCGGATCACGTGTGATCGTGATTGGCGGCAGTGTCGGGATCGGTCTGGCTGCCGGCGACCTGTTGGCCGGCGTCGGCGCCGACGTCACACTCGTCGCCCGGGACGCGGGCCGGCTTGCCGCCGCCGCCGGTGAACTCGCGCTCCGCCATGACCGCGACGTGAACACGGCGACCGCCGACGTGACCGACCCCGTCGCGGTCGAGACGCTGTTCGCCTCGCTCGGCCCGATTGATCACGTGTTCGTCTCCGCCGCGCTGATGGCGGCCGCGCCGATTTCCGAGGTGGCCACGCCCGCCGGCGACGTCAACATCGTGAGCAGGCTGTTCGGAGCGCACCACGTGGCCCGCGCGGCCGCGTCCAGGTTGACGCCCGGCGGGTCGCTGACCTTCACTTCCGGGATCTTCATCAACCGGCCGGCTCCCGGGGTCGCGCTCGGGGCCGCCTCGCTGGGAGCCATCGAGGCATACGCTCGTGCACTCGCCCTGGAACTCCGCCCGACGAGGATCAATGTGGTACGGCCGGGCAGCACCGACACGCCACTGTTCCGCGGCCTGATCGGAGCGGCCGACGGCCCGGCGGGCGACTCGGCTGTCGCGGCCGCCGGCGCGGCGCTCCCTCTCGGCCGGGTCGCGACCCCCGCAGAGGTCGCGGCTGCCGCGCTGTTCCTCATGGCCAACAGCTACGTCACCGGCACGGTGGTGACGGTGGACGGCGGTATCAGCATCGCCTGAGCGGATCCGCGACCGCAAGCAACGTATCGGCAGCCGGCTGTCGGCCGAGTCGATCATCGGCCACCGCGACACAGACCGTCGATGACCCTCGTCATCGACTCGGGTCTCGTGGTGAGCGCAAAGCTCGCCACGCTGGACCCCCGGTTGACGAAGGCAACAGGACCACGCTGCACCTTCGCGACCCCGCAGGCCGACCCTGGACTACCGAGCGCGACTGGGATCACACAGACGATCTTGTATGAGTAAACGGCCCGAATTCCGACAATGGGCGTAGTTGCCCGCCGGCATGGGGGAACCCGCCCTTCTCGGCGGCGCGATCACCCTCAGAGTAGGATGGATAGCTCCAGCTATAATAAGTAGAGCTATCAACATGAGGGCGGCATGGCGACCAAGCCCGTGGAGATGTTCGACCGCGACTTCGAATGGGCCGAACTGACCCGCTTCGCCCACCACCCCGGTCCGGAGGCCACGCTGGGCGTGGTCTCCGGACGGCGACGCCAGGGCAAGACCTTCCTCCTCGACGCCATCACCCGTGCCCACAGCGGTTTCCTGTTCACCGCCACCGAGACCACCGAGACCGACGCCCTGCGCCAGTTCGGTGAGGCTCTCGCCCGCTACCGCGACGAACCGGTCGCCTACCGCTTCGCCCACTGGGACGAGGCCGTCAGCCAGCTGATGCGCATCGCCACAGCCGGGCCCACCGTCGTCGTCATCGACGAGTTTCCCTTCCTCGCCAAAGCATCCCCCGCGCTACCGTCCATCATCCAACGCGCCCTGGACCCGACGGCCCAGCGCACCAACACCCCCGTACGACTGCTGCTCTGCGGCTCCGCGGTGTCCTTCATGGGCCGACTGCTGGCCGGCAACGCCCCCCTACGCGGCCGCGCCGGACTCGAACTCGTCGTCCCCACCCTCGACTACCGCCTCGCCGCCCAGTTCTGGGAGATCACCGACCCGCGCACCGCCGTACTCACCCACGCCATCGTCGGCGGCACCCCCGCCTACCGTCACGAATTCACCCAGGGCGACACACCAGCCGGCCCCGACGACTTCGACCCCTGGGTCACCCGCACCGTCCTCAACCCCGGCCGCCCCCTCTTCCGCGAAGCCCGCTACCTACTCGCCGAGGAACCCGACCTCCACGACACCGCCCTCTACCACTCCGTGCTGGCCGCGATCGCCGCCGGTAACACCGCCCGCGGCGGGATCGCCGACTACCTCGGCCGGAAATCCACCGACCTCGCCCACCCACTGAGCGTCCTCGAGAACGTCGGCCTGATCCGCCACGAACCCGACGCCTTCCGCCGCAACCGCTCCGCCTACCGGATCGCCGAGCCACTGATCGCCTTCTACCACGCCGTGATGCGCCCCTACTGGGGTGATCTGGAACGCCCCGGCCGCGCCCCCGCCGTGTGGCAACGCGCCCAGCCCACGTTCCTCAGCACGATCCTCGGACCGCACTTCGAGAACCTGTGTCGCGAATGGGCCCGCTGGCATGCCACCCCCGACACCTGTGGCGGGCATCCCACCCGGGTCGCCGCCGGGATCGTCAACGACCCGGCCGCCAGGACCAGCCACGAGATCGACGTCGCGGTCTTCGGCCACCATGACTCCGAACGCGAAATCCTGCTCGCCCTCGGCGAAGCGAAATGGAACAAGACCATGGGTATCAGTCACCTGCAGCGCCTCGACCACATTCGCAGCCTGCTACCCACACATACCGCCAACGGCGACTCCCCACGCCTGCTGTGTTTCAGCGGAGCAGGTTTCACACCGGAACTACACGAGGCCGCCGCACACGACCACACCATCGAACTCATCGACCTGCAACGGCTTTACCAGAGCGAATAACAGACCATGATCTCCGCTATCCGGTCTGGCCCGAGGCCGGCCCCGCCAGGTTCGCGCGGGACCGGCCTCGAACGCATGTCAGCGGCCGTCAGTGTCAGCGGCCGTCAGGGACGGTGGCTACCCGGACCGACCGTCACCGTGACCGTAGCGGTGCTGACCGCCGCCGGCAGGCGAGTGGTGTCGATCGCGAGGAACTCGCCGTCGTCCTGCGTCCCGTTCGGCAGCACCTTCGGATGGAGCTGGAAGGGCGGGGTGCTGTTCGTGACGCCGTCGATGCCGAAGTCGCTGTCGTTGCTGATGACGATCGTGCGCCCGCCGTCGGCGACCGCAACCCCTTCGATCTTGTCATGCCCGAAGAACCCGCCGGCCGGATCGAGGCCGGTCAGCAGAGCGCCCAGGTCGAGGTTGAGGCTCTTGGCGGCGGGGGTGATGCCGACGGCGGCAAGCGCGGCGGCCGCGTTCACCGTCGTCGCCGTCCCCACGTAGGCCTCAATCGTGCGCTGGTTGGGGCCGACGAGCAGGCCGCCCTTTGCCGCGTTGTAGACCGCGCCGGGCAGCGTCGCGGCCGGTCCGACATCGGTGGCACCGGTCAGGTCGATGCGGAACAGCTTCTTGTAGGCACCGGGCTCGGTGTGCCCGTCACGCTCGTCGACGAGGAACGTCGTGTCGCTCAGCGCCGTGATCTCGCTGACCGCGCCGCTGTTCACCTTCGGGTCGTCGAGAAGGTAGAGGTATTCGTGCGTGACGTGCGTACGCAGGCCGTAGGTGACGATCCGCAGGGTGGTGACACCGGCAGGCTTGGCGGTGAGGTCGGGTTGCGCCAACGCCTGCTGCATGGCTCCGACCAGGGTCTGCCCGTCGGGGGTGACCGTCAGCCCTTCCATCCCCTTGTTCGGCACCCGCTTGGCGAGCTCCGCCGGCAGCGACCCGTCGAACGGTGAGAGCCGCTCGATCGCGCGGCCGTCGCGGCCGAAGTGGGTGATGAACGGGCCGTACTCGTCCGATACCCAGAACGTACCGTCGGGCAGGGCAACCAGGCCCTCGGAGTCGTAACCGTTCGGGTCGGCCGGCAGCGGGTTGCCGTTGAGGTCGACGATGCTCTCGCCGGTGTTCGCCTGGCTGTTGACCCGACCCGAGTACGGTGAGCCGTCCGCCGCGCGCAGCGGGATCACGCTTTTCAGGACGGCCTTGCCGTCGACGAGACGGAACCGGCCGATGGCCGGGTCGAAGTCCGGCAGCGCCTCGACCTTCACCCCGTTCGGTCCGTCGACGTTCGGACCGCGGTCGGTTACGCCGTAGTACTCGTCCGGTGAGCCGGGCACCGGATACAGCGACGAGCCGAAGCCGCCACCGGTGATCGGCACACCGCCGATCGTCGCTATCGGTGGCACGTGTGTGGTGTAAAGCGACACCGCGTTACTGATCGAGTAAGTGAAGGTGTCATCGCCCATGAAGCCGGCCGCCGGGGTGTAACGGAACGACCCGTCCTGGTTCAGGCTGAGTGTGCCGTGGGCGGGTTGGGTGTGCCTGACCAGAGTCGCCGGCCAGCCGGTGTCGTTGTCGAGCACCCCGTCACCGCGCACGGTGAGAACTCCACCCGCCTTGACCCAGTACGCGTCGTCCTGCGCCGCGAGCGCACTGCCCTGGTCAGGCGAATGGGCGGACGCGGCCCCGGCACCCATGACAGACAGGGCCACGGCACCCGCCGCGACTGCGGCTATTCCCAGACGGTTCATCCGTTCCTCCTCCGCGGCGCGTCCCCCGACGCGCCGCGGGCAAGTCTCATCAGCACAGATGCACGGATGCAGTCGGGCGGGCGACCAACGGGCGACACGCACGCGGACAGCTGGACGACGGTGCGCGGACGGCTCGGCCCGAACGGCTCGGCGCGGACGGCTCGGCGCGGACGGCTCAGTGATGGAACGAGGTGACGCCGTCATCCTCCTGCGGCCACGGGTGCCGATGCGGATCGGACAACCGGTTCACCACCCGGCGCAAATCCGCGACCAGCAATCCGGCCAGATCCCGGCTGAAGCCGTTGCGCACGACTATTCTGAGCACCGCCAGCTGCTCGAGCGCCGGCGGGAACCGGTATGCCGGTACCAACCAGCCACGGGTGCGGAGCAGCTCGGAGACATCGAAGACGCTGTATTCGCTGACCTCATCCCGCAGCGCGAACGCGAACGCCGGGATACCGCTGCCATCCGAAACCAGTTCGAACGGCCCCAGTTTCGCTACCTCATCAGCCAGCCAGCGGGCATTGTCCCGGCAGGTCTGCGTCACCCGCCGATACCCCTCCCGACCCAGCTGCAGCAGTGTGTAGTACTGCGCGACCACCTGGGCACCCGGCCGGGAGAAGTTCAGCGCGAATGTCGGCATGCTGCCGCCCAGATAGTCCACCTCAAAGACCAGCTCGGACGGCAGCGCCGCCTTGTCGCGCCACAGCAGCCAGCCCACCCCCGGATAGACCAGCCCGAACTTGTGGCCGGAGGCGTTGATGGACGCCACCCGATCCAGCTGAAAATCCCAGACCAGATCCGGATCGCAGAAGGGCGCCACGAACCCGCCGGAGGCGGCGTCGACGTGCACCGGCACATCCGGGCCACCCGACGCCGCGAGGCGGTCGAGGGCAGCCACGATCTCGGCCACCGGTTCGTAGCTGCCGTCGAACGTCGATCCGAGAATCGCCACCACCCCGACGGTGTTCTCGTCGCAGCGGGCGACCGCCTCGTCCGCGGTCAGGTGGGTGCGCCCCGGCGCGAGTGGCACCAGCCGCGGCTCGACATCCCAGTAGCGGGCGAACTTCTCCCAGCAGACCTGCACGTTGGCACCCATGACGATGTTGGGATGATCGGCGGGCATGCCAGCCGATCGGCGCCGGGTCCGCCAGCGCCGGGTCAGCGCGAGGCCGGCGAGCATGCACGCCTCGGAGGAGCCGGTCGTCGAGCAACCGACCGCGTTCTCGGCGTCGGGCACGTGCCACAGGTCCGCGAGCATGTTCACGCAGCGCGCCTCCAGTTCGGCGGTCTGCGGGTACTCATCCTTGTCGATCATGTTCTTGGGGGCACACTCGGCCATGAGCCGGTCTGCGTGCGGATCCATCCAGGTGGTCACGAACGTGGCCATGTTCAGCCGCGCATTGCCGTCGAGCATCAGCTCGTCGTGCACGATCTGGTAGGCGGTCTCCGGGGCGATCGAGTCCGGCGGTATGCGGAACCGCGGAACCACGACCTCCTCACCCGGGCGGATGAACTGCGGCCGGATGCCGACCGTCTCCTGTGCCCGCTCGCCGCCCGCCTGGCCGTGTAGGGCCATCGCCGGTGCACCTCCTGCTCCAGATAGTCCTGCGCCAGATAGTCCTGCTCCAGCCGGTCCTGCTCCAGCCAGTCCTGGACTCGATATGACACCGGCGGCCTGCCGGTCGGGCCGGTGGTATGCCGGTAGCGTCCGCACGTAGCCTGGCCGGCACAATGGAGCAGGTGAGTTCCCAATCGTTCGCCGACTACTTGTCAACCTTGGACGAGGCGTCGCTGATCACACTGCTGGAGGCGCGCCCGGACGTCCTGATCGAGCCGGTTCCGCGAGGTTTCATCCAGCTGGTTTACCGGCTGGATGGCACGGATTCGCTCGTCGCGGCAATGCGGACGCTGAACCGGGACACGGTACGTGTCGGGCAGGGCCTCGCCGCGCTGGGCGGGTCGGCGACCGTGCCCGCGCTGGCTGCCTGGCTGGGTGCTTCGCAGGATGCCGTCGGCGACGGTGGTGCCGAGCTGTGTGTCCGCGGCCTGGCCTGGCGTGACTCCGGTGCGTTGCAGCTGCCGGAACGGCTTCTCGCGCACTGGTCGGCGGACATCGGCGCCGCCCGCCCGGTGGAGACGATGGCCCGTTCGGTCCTCGTGGCGGAGCTGCGCACCGCGGTCCAGGCGCTCGGGGCCGACGCCGACGGCCTGGGCAAACCTGAGCTGGGTACGCGGCTGTCCGAACTGATGTCGGAAACCGATCGGCTCATTACGATCATCTCTGGGCTGTCGAAGGGGGCGCGGGATCGACTCAACGATCTTCGTCGTAGCCTGACCGGAGACTATTCGTGGAACCTCACGTACGGGTCGCCCGGTGCGATCAGCCAGACCGAAACCCTGATCGCCGCGGGTCTGGTGCTGGTCAGCAACCGCCAGCCCGAGCTGCCTCGGGAAGTCGCGGTCGCCGCCTGGCGGGCCGATACCGACCTGGCCCTGACCGGCCGGCCGATGATCCCCCACCCGGACGTCGACGCGACGATGGTGCGTTCCGGCGCCCAGGCCGCCGCCGAAGGTGCGGTGGGGCGGGTGACGGCCCTTCTCGACGAGGCCCGCGCCACACCTGTGGTGGCCCTGAAAAAGGGTGGAGTGGGGCCTCGGGAACGGTCGCGGCTCGCGAAACGACTGTCCATGCCCGAGGGCGACCTCCTGCTGTGGATCGATCTCGCGTACGCCGCCGGCCTGCTGGGCCTGACCGACGGCGGGTATGCGCCGACATCGGACTACCAGGATTGGCGCGCCGCTGAGATGGGCCTGCGATGGGCCGTGCTCGCGTCGGCGTGGTTCGCCCTCGAGCACGCGCCGTCCAGCCGGGAGATCGAAGGTGACAAGGAGGTCCCGCCGCCGCTGCCACTGATGTCCGGGGCAGGCTGGCTACGGCGGACGATGGTGGGCGCGGCCGGTTCGGCTGGCCCGGGTGCTTCGGTTCGCGCGACCGGCCGGGAGATCGACTGGTTCTGCCCGCTGCACGGGTATGACCCCATCCGGCGCGACGACAAGATCGCCGCAGCGGTGCGGGAGGCGGAACTGCTCGGAGTGGTCGCCGTCGACGTGCTGTCCGAACTCGGGGAACACCTGCTGGCCGTCGACGAGGCGGCACCGGCCGATGCCGTCGAGGAACTGGCACGACGGTGTGGCGGGCTGCTGCCCGAAGCCACGTTCAGCGTGATCATTCAGTCGGATCTGACCGCCATGGTGGCCGGCCAGCCCAGTGCGGGCGCCACCCAGCTGCTGCGCGACGCCGCCGTCGCGGAGTCTCGCGGTGCCGCCGGGACGTGGCGTTTCAGCTCGTCGAGCGTGCGTGCCGCCCTGGACGCCGGGTGGGCCGCGGACGACCTTCTCGCGCAGCTGCGCACCATGTCGGCTCATGCCGTGCCGCAGCCGTTGGAGTACCTCATCACCGATGTCGCACGCCGGCACGGCCATGTGCGCGTGCGCGGCATGCGCTGCTGCGTCGTCGCCGACGAGGCGACGACCACCGAGGTCCTGCACACCCGGTCGCTTGCCAAACTGCAGCTCAGCCGGCTGGCACCCACCGTCCTGGCAAGCCCCTTGAAGCTTGAGGTGGTCCTGACCCGGCTGCGCGAGGTCGGCTTCTACCCGATCGCCGAGGACGCCGCCGGCACGATGATCGTGCCGCGCCGCCAGGAACACCAGGGCTCCCCCCGCTTCAACAGCCCCGCCCGCAGGCCACCACGGGTCTCCCCGGTTGATCTCGCCCGCCGGCTGGCCGCGCATCCCGACGACGACACGATGCCGGACGCGGGCACGCTCAGGCTGTTGGCGCGGCTGAACACCCGCCTGAACGAGGCGGAACTGGCGCTGTTGGCCGACGCCATGGACCACTGCGGCGACATCGTCATCACCTACCGGGACGCCAACGGCACCCGGACGGTTCGCAAGATCCAGCCACAACAGCTCTACGGCAAGTGGATCGACGCCTGGTGCCACCTGCGCAACGCCCAACGTGAGTTCTCCGTCGCCAACATCGAATCCGTCAGCCCAGCATCCTGATCTCTCTGATCCCTCTGATCCCTGGACGCCGACGAAGATCTGCTCCGGCCGTCTCCACCACCGCGGCGCCAGCTCCCACCGGGCCAGGTCGGCACGCATAGTGGCGAGGTCGGCCCCTCCTCTCCGCGTCCGAGCGCGGCGAGGCTTTCGGTGATCCGAGCGACGGCCCGCGAGTCACTGAGGATCTCCACCGTCATCTCGAGGCCTTCGAGATCGTCAACGGACAGCAGGACCGCTTCGGCCTCACCGTTGCGGGTCAGCGTGATCCGTTCGTGCTGCGTGCGTACCCGGCGTGCCAGCTCGGACAGGCGCGCCTTGGCCTCGGACATCGGCACGGGAGTCGCAGCGATCGTCATGGTCACAAGTGTCGTCTGAAGAGGCCTGAATTCAGACTACATAGAAAAGATCGTTCTTGGGATTGAGGCCAGACCCCACCGGAAGTGCAGTCCTGCAAGAGCGCGACCGGCCGCGCTCCCAGTGATAGGTACTCCTCCTGGCCGGGGCGGGCGCGTATCGTGACATTCTTTACCCAT